>CANKXQ010000020.1 GCA_947487745.1 Spartobacteria bacterium
CCATCGAATTACGATTCGATGATCGCCAAAGTCATCGCCACCGCCTCCAGTCGCACCGCTTGTATCAAACGCATGTCGAGGGCTCTCAACGAATACATGATCACTGGAATCAAGACCACGATTCCCTTCCAACAAGCGATCATGCACAACGAGTCCTTCCGACAAGGCAAATACCACACTGGTTTTGTCGAGCAGCTCCTGCGCGACGGCGTGCCGATGATGCGCTGAGGTTCTTGCGCGCTCCCAAGCTCAGCCTTTCAAAAGGCGTGAATGGTCTCTGATCCAGCACGCTCGCTGTATCTCGAGAGACGCCTTTATCAATTTAATCTCTGCGGCATGTCATCAGATGACTTGCCAGGCGGGTTTGTTGTCGAAGACCCAGCGGTAATAGTCGGTGCGGGTGAGTTCGGATGCGGCTTCTTCATCGAGGCAGAAGATGGCAGAGCGGTGGAGTTGGAGCGCGGAGGCAGGGTTCATCGAGGTGATTGGGCCTTCGACGGCTTGAGCTATCGCTTGGGCTTTGTTCTTTCCCGTGGCGAGGAGGACGGTTTTGCGGGTGTCGAGAATGGTTCCGATACCCATGGTGATGACATGGAATGGCACAGCGTCCTCGCTGCCGAAGAAGCGGGCGTTGTCCTTGCGGGTGCGGGCTGTGAGCGTTTTGATGCGGGTGCGGGAGGCGAGAGAGGAGGTCGGTTCGTTGAAACCGATATGGCCGTCTGTGCCGATTCCAAGCAACTGGAGGTCGATGCCGCCTGCTGCGCGGATTTTTTCCTCGTAGCTTTGACAGAATGATTCCGGATCTGCCGCCATGCCGTCTGGGATATGGATGTTTGCAGAATTGATGTTCACATGCCGGAAGAGATTTTCGTGCATGAAGGCGTGGTAGGACTGAGGATGGTCGGCTCCGACGCCGATGTATTCGTCGAGATTGAACGAGGTGATCTGCGACCAATCGAGGTTTTGCTCGATGAGTTGTTTGTAGAGTGGCACTGGGGTTCCGCCGGTGGCGAGTCCGAGAACCGCATTGGGCTTGGTGCGGATGAGGTGGGTGAAGAGGCGGGCGGCCATTCTGGCGGCCGATTCAGCATTGGGTTGGATGGTGGCTTCCATAGGGTGGGATAAAAATAAGGATTCAGAGCTGTGCAGACGCTTTCTTCGAAACGGCGGATCGCCTGGCGCGTGAACTCCAACACGCTCAGCGTGTCGTCCAGAATCAAGGGCGTGAGGTCCATTCCAACGAGAACCTGAGTGGATTCATCGCCTTCGCGTGGCTCGTAAAATGTGGCATTGGCTGAGCGGCGGCCGGTCACAGCGAGGTCGTAGCGTTTTCCGCCGACGATTTGTGAGGCGAATACAGTATTGAGCCGATGGGCCAGATCGTCGTGGCCGCTCACATCCATGCGGACTTTTTCCGAGTCGAGCATCCAATCCAAGTCTCTCCAGACTTCGCATCCAATCAGTTGCTTTGGTCGTTCCGCGAGTGGGAGGGCGCGGAGCGCGTGCAGGAGAGAGGCAAAAACTCCCAAGTGGGTCCTGTGCTTGTCCGCCGGGTTGTGGGTGTAGATCACTTCGGGCTGCGTCGCCTTTAAAACCCTTATCAAATCCCCGCGCAGACGGGTGTCGGCGGGATCAGTCACAGAAGAACTCGGGTAGCCGAGTTGAACCATCAATCCAAACTGGCCAATCTCGGCAGCCTTGTTCTGCTCGCTGGCGCGCGCCTTTCCGAGTTCCTCAGGTGTCATGTGTGCAAAAACCCCACTGCGCGAACTGCCCTTGCCGTCGCTGCAGGTGACTCCTCCAAACCAGCGGTCGCTACTATCCATGCACTGCACAATGCCGTGGAATGCCATGAACTCCAGATCGTCATGATGCGCTCCCACGCCAAGATGAGTGACCCGCGAGGCTGCCTCCGGCAATGGGCGGTTGTCCGGGATAAAGATTTGTGCCGCTGTGTTGGAAAGAAGGTCGGAAGACATCATGTTTAAGAAACCAATAAATCGCACTCCTTGGGAGCCAGAACTCGAGTCAAAAGCCTCTCATATGAGTTTCAAAAAAAACAGCCAGATCAACATCTGGTTATCTTTTGCGCCCTTTGACCGTGACTCCTGATGCGCGATGAAGCGTTTCGCGGCGGGCGAGTGCCATTCCACTGGGGGCGAACCCTGATCTTGTGCGGGCAGGTGGGCTCGGCATAGTTCGTTGACCCATGTTTATTTTCAACGGAGTCATTCTCGGGCTGGGCCTGTTTTTTTTGGGCCTACAGCTCACGGGACAAAATATGCGTGCTCTCAGTGGGGGAGGGCTTCGCCAGCTAGTGCGCGGGGCTACTGGCACTCCGTGGGTTTCTGGCGTTTGCGGACTCGTGGCGGGAGCCCTCATGCAGAGTGCCACGGCGGTCACATTTATTCTGGTGAGCATGGTGGGCAGCGGATTGATCAAGTCGGCGTCGGCAAGGGTTATTGTTGTATGGTGCAATGTCGGACTCACGGCGCTGGCATTTCTGGCGGCTTTCAATATCCATCCCATTGTAGCTTTCGTGGTCGGTGTTGCTGGCATTGCCATGGGATCCGTGCGGCGCAAACCATGGAACACCATAGCGGGTGCCGTGCTGGGCGTGGGCATTATCCTTTTCGGCCTGGAACAGCTCGGCGCTGGATTGGCACCGCTGAAAGACGAGGCGTGGTTTCGTCAGGCGATCGAAGTTGCGCTTTCATCTCCGCTTCAGGCCTTCGGCATCGGCATCGCGGCGGCCGCCCTGCTTCAATCGAATACCGGCGCGGCAATGGTCTTGATCACCTTGGCCGCCGGCGGTGCCTTTGGAGTCGCGGAGGCTGCGCCGGCGATTTATGGGACAAATCTCGGGGCGATCGCGCTGCGGGCATTCTTGGCGCGCGGCCTCAGTGGTTCGGCAATCCGCCTTGTTCGCATGGAAGATTTGTTCTGCGTCTTCAGCGGCCTGCTGATGATGGCATTGTTCTTTTTGGAACGCGCCGGCGTTCCGCTCGTGCAGGCTTTTGTCTATTCCCTGCACGGTGGGGAAGCCATGCGATTGGCGGCAGTGTTTCTCCTCTCCAATCTGATTCCCGCTGTGGCCTTGAGCCCTTTTCTTCCTCACTGCGAGTCATTGTTAAAACGATTCTGGCCGAGTGATGCCGCCGAGCGGCCGGATCAACCGAAATTCCTCCGATCCCAGGCGCTCGCCGATCCTGAGACCGCGTTGGATTTGATTCCCAAGGAACTCGGTCGTCTCTTTGGAAGCCTGAGCTTGGAGAGCAAGGCATCGGTTAACGATTCGGATTCGCATGAGATGCCCGCATTCATGCAGCTCGGGGCAGCAATCGAAGGCTTCTGCGTCCGCTTGGCCTCGGAAAACCCGCTCTCTCAAACTCAATCGCTGCGCCTTCAGCGCTGCCGCGCCTGGTTGCACACGATTCGCCACATCGGCGAAGCATCGGGCGAGCTTGCCGCGTCGCGCGCTGCGTTGCCTCCAAGCGCTGAGCCTTGTGCCAAGGGGCTTCTGGATTGGATACAGGCGAATATTCTTCTTGGGGCCGATGCCACGGCATCGATGGATCCTCAGAAAATCCAGGAGTTTTTCGAGTCGAGTAAGCAAAAAGTTCCCGCCGTTCGCGCCATGCGGCAAAGCTTTTTAGAATCTTGTGGGGCCTTTTCTCCAGCGGGGAATCTCGAAATGTCATCCCTCGTGGACAACTTCGATATTACCGCCTGGCTCATTCACCGACTTTCCAAGCTGCAGGTGAAGGCGATTCAAGCTGCACCCGGCGCGGTTGGATTCTGAGGGCGGCTTTGGCTGACCGGTGGACTCGTGCGCGAGTTATCTTTATTTGGACATTGGACTGCCTGCTCGGCGCTGGCACTGTTCGTGACTTCGGCATGAAAAAGGGCAGTTAGATGGTTGCTGGTCTCTTCATCATCCAACACACCAAGTTCGCGGAGATCCTTTTCAAAGAGACGAAGGCCCGCGATTTCGTGCACAGGCAACCATTCGTTGATATGCCTGTGAATCGAGCGCAGGTCCGTGTGGGCGGGTTCTTCATCCTCAATCAAAATCGAGCCATCATGAAACCCTCCGCCAGAACTCTGCGGTGCGAGCGGCAGCGCCGAGATTTGAATCCAACCATCTGGTCGCATGGAGCGAGTATCACCCGCCAGCCAGAGTAGAACAGCGCCGTCTATGAGGCATGTGCGGGCGCGGATGTGCAGACGCGTCTGTGATTCGCGATTTCGCAATTCCTCAAAAAGCATGAGCGCATTGTCGTGGAGAAGAATTCCTGGACCAATGAGCTCGATGGTCAAATCCTGCGGCGCGTTTGCCAATGCGCCTTCGAGAATCGCAAGCAGGCGGGCTGGATCCTTCTCGGCGAGATTGAGGTGAACCTTCGCATGACTCTCTCGAAGAAGTGGGCTCGCGGTGGTCGGCGAATCGAAGTGGAATTCCGTCTGTGTAGCAGGTCCTTGCTGGGCCTTGTTCTGCAGGCGGATGAGTTTCAGGGCGGCGCGGAGGCATTGGGTGAGCGTGGTGTTCATTTCAATGCCCAGGCTACCAACCCTGCTCGGACATCCGCTGGGGGAGCAACAAAAAAATTCAATTTTTCCCGCCCCTTTTTCCAGCTCAGTCCCCAGGCTCGCATTCCGTGATTTTGGTGATATGAACGCCGACATCCAGCATGAGACCAGTCTGGCTGAATGCGAAGGTGAGGATTCCGGGCCTTTTGTTTGTCGTGGAAGCTGAGTGGGAAAAAATCCCATCTGCGATGACGAGACTTGGGGAACTCCCGATTTCAAATCCTCGGGAGTCGTAGAGATAGTCCAGCGCGTCCTCATTCATGAAAAAAATCGCATACCCGAATTTCTGGATTCCCAGCTCCAACCCGAATGAGAAGCCCGTGAGGTTGTAAAAACTCCTGGCCTTCGTTCTTTCGAAAAGAACACCCGTGGCGGTTTCCACGCCGATTCCCAGCGCGAGTTTTTTGGCCTCTGGAAATACCAGAATCGCATAGGCGTTATCCACGTTCTCTACGGCCACCCGGCTGTGCCTGAAAAGTCGGCTCAGCGCGCCTCGAGCCTTCTTTTCAATCTCGTTCGGTGGGACTGCCTCAGCACGTGGCAAGAACCCGATGGCGAGATACAGCAACAGAAGGACACACACCCATCGTTTTCCAAAAAGGGGCAGAGTTTTCATCAAACCACCATGCCCGCCGCCGCCTCCTCTAGCCTATGGGGTGAAGTCCTCACGCCTTCCTGCATAACGGCGGCGAGACAAGCCAGGCGAGGGTTTGCTGATTCATTGATCTCAACAATAGTTGCATCGCTACGGCATCAGGGCGCGTAATAAGGGCATGGCAAATATTCTTATCACAGGTGCGTCGAGCGGGGTGGGGGGAGAACTGGCGAGGCGGCTCGCAGATCGTGGAGATTCGCTTTTTCTCAGCGGTCGCTCAGAGGATAAACTCAAGAATCTTGGGTTGAACGCCTCAATTTTTGCAGGCGATCTCACTTCTCTTGGAACAGCAGAGAAGCTTGTCGCTTCTGCCATTTCGGAGTTGGGCTCCTTGGATGTCGTCATTCACTGCGCCGGGATCGGTCTCATCAAACCAGCTGCCGACACGACAGACGCCGAATTCACGCATGTCATGAATGTGAACACTCGCGCGGCATTTCTACTCGCCCGCGAGTCCTGCAAAGTCATGGCGGCTGCAAAGAAGGGTCTTTTCATCACGATCCCCGGCATTCTCGGCAAGGCTCCTATGCGTAATGCTTCGGCCTATGTCGCCAGCAAATATGCGCTCACCGGGATGATCAAATGCTTCGCCCAAGAGTATCAGCGCTCCGGTCTGCGATTCTGCCTCTTCCATCTTGGAGGCATCGACACGCCATTCTGGGATCAGATTCAGATGGCCGTTCAGCGCGATAAAATGATTCCTGTCGCGACGGCTGCCGACTTGATTTTACAGGCGATCGATGCGCCGCCGCATTTGGTCTTGAGCGAGGTGGTGATGCAGCCGGAGAGCCATCAGTTGGTCTGAGCGCCGCCTGATTTCGGGCCGTGAATGCCGATCAGCGGCCCCGTTTGTTGAATGCCGCCACTGTCCTTGCTGCCTCGCGGTCCTCGACTCGCTTCTTCAAATCCTGGCGCTTGTCAGAGGCCAGTTTGCCTTTCCCGAGGCCGACTTCCACTTTGACGCGACCTTTTTTCCAATACATCCGCAGGGCGGGAATGGTGAGTCCCTCTCGCTCAACGGCAGCGGCGAGTTTGTTGATTTCCGCACGGTGCAGCAAAAGCCTGCGGGGGCGCTTGGACTCATGCTGCTCGTGACTCGCGCGCTCGTAGGGTTGAATCGCGCAGTCGAAGAGATAGAGGTCTCCGTTCTGGATGCGGGCAAACGCTCCTTGCATGGAAACAAATCCTGCCCGCAGGGATTTGACCTCCGTGCCTTTCAACTCAACGCCAGCCTCGAATTTCTCGAGAATACTGTAGTCTCGGAAGGCCTTCCTGTTTGTTGTGATTTCGGAGGACATGGATGCGGCTTGAGGGCCGCCAAGAGCCGATTAGATCGCCTCAGCCAGCTCGGGCGCAACGATCACCTTGCCCTGGGCGATTTCCTGAAGCGCAATATCCGCGAGGCCCGTGCCCGGATCGACTTCGATGAGTGGACGGCTCCCGGCGTTGAGCTGGCGCACACGGCGTGAAACCATGTTGATGAGGACCTGCGTCTCGGGAATCATTTTTGAAGCTTCGTCGATGTATTGGGCTTTCATGGGTAAATTATCCGCTGTTGGTTGAAAGAGCGAATCGCGAAAAATACGGCTCATTCCGGCCCAGTCAATTTTTTAATTTTTTAATTTGACAATCCTCCCGACTCATCTAATTTCTCGCCTCCCGTTAACGGGAGAAACTCAACCGCAGGAGACCGGATGGTCGTTCGCACTGCACTCACTCCATGCAAAAAAAACGAAGCAAGCGCTACCGCGAAGCGGCAGCAAAAGTTGAGGCCAATAAAAAATATGCACTGGCCGATGCGATCAACACTCTGAAGACACTTCCTGCTGTGAAGTTCGATCAGACCGTGACCCTCTCTTTCAAGCTGGGCGTGGATCCCAAGCAGAGCGACCAGATGGTGCGTGGCACCTGTCCGCTTCCAAATGGCAGTGGAAAAATGTTTCGCGTCTTGGTTTTCGCAACCGGACAAGCTGCCGAAGCCGCCACGGATGCCGGAGCCGAAATCGTCGGATTCGAAGATGTCATCAAAAAAGTCACTGGAGGTTTCTCCGACTTCGATGTCGCCATCGCCACACCCGCAGCCATGGCTGAAGTCCGCAAACTCGGTCGCGTTCTCGGACCTCGTGGCCTCATGCCAAATCCAAAAACCGGCACTGTTACTGACGACACCGCGAAAGCCGTCAAGGAAGTCAAGGCGGGTCGCGTGGAATTCAAGCTCGACAAAAACGGCAACATTGCCGTCCCAGTCGGAAAATTTTCCTTCGAACCACAAGCCCTCGTGGAAAACGGTTCCGCCGTCATCGACGCAGTCGTCAAGGCGCGCCCGGCAACAGCCAAAGGTTCTTTTGTAAACGCCATCACTCTCAGCGCGACAATGTCCCCTGGTCTCGCCGTGGATCCTGCACCCTACCTCAAAAACTAAGCATTTCATTCCATGAGACCCGAGAAAACACTCATCGTTTCCGACATTCGCGAGAAGCTCCAAGCTTCACCTTACCTGCTCGTCGTTGACTTCACCGGCATGAAGGTGCCGCATTTTGAAAATCTCCGCATTCGTCTGGCTGACGCCGGCGCCCGCATGAGCGTTGTGAGGAATACATTCCTTCGCATCGCTGCAACGGAGCTCAAGATGCCTGAGCTGTCCGACTCGCTTGCGGGCCAGACTGCAATGGTCACTGGCGAAACCGACATCTGTGCCGCAGCAAAGGTTCTCAAAACCTTTGCTGCCGAGTTCAAGAAGCCAACAGTCCGCGCCGGTGTTCTCGACAATGCGGCACTCAGTGCTGCACAAGTTGCCGAGCTCGCCGACCTGCCAAGCAAGGACGTCCTCCGCGCCAAGCTGCTCGGCCTGCTTCAGACTCCAGCCAGCCAGTTTGTTCGCATCCTCAACGAACCCGCCGCCAGCTTGGCGCGCGTGCTCAAGGCCAAAGGCGACGCGCTCGCCGGCGCCGAATAATTCCAAAGAGAAAAATTTCATCACCACGCCGAAAGGCGAGGGGATGGACAACAAGAAAACACAACCGGTTCCTTGTCGGTCAGGCGGCTTCCTGACTCAATCTTCCCGATGCCTCGGGATACGACGATACCAAAACACAAATACACCATATGGCAGATACAACCGCACTCGTCGATCAACTCAGCGGACTCACCGTCCTTGAAATTGCTGACCTCGTTAAACAACTCGAAGAAAAATGGGGCGTTAGCGCCGCTGCTCCCGTTGCTGTAGCCGCTGCAGGCCCAGCCGGTGGAGCCGCTGCTGCACCAGCTGAGGAGAAAACCTCCTTCGACGTCATCCTCACCGATGCCGGCACCAACAAGATTGCCGTCATTAAAGAAGTTCGCGCCGCTGTGGCCGGACTCGGTCTCGCCGAGGCTAAAGCCCTCGTCGAAGGCGCACCAAAGTCCCTTAAAGAGGGCGTCACCAAGGAAGAAGCCGCTGAGATCAAGAAGAAGATCGAAGCCGCCGGCGCCAAGGTCGAAGTCAAGTAAGCCAGTTTCAAACTCCGCAGGGAGGTCCGGAATACCTCTTGACCTTCCTGCGGGTTTAGCTATTTTCACACGCTCGCTTTACCAGCAAAAAAACAACCATCTGCTCCTTCGCCAACACAAAGCATTTCAGCATCCGCCATCGGATCCTCTGGAAATATCCAGACTCCTCCGGTCACGGAGTTTTTTGCTTTCGCGAAGAGACCGATGACCACGGCCTTGGATTAGGCCAAACAACCCGCGGCACCGCAAAAAAACATGTCTGAACGCATTCATTTCGGAAAATTGACAGAGGCCATCGAGCCACCAAACCTCATCGAATTGCAGGTCAACTCCTACAACGAGTTCTTTCAAAAGGATGTCCCTGCCAGCAAACGCCGCGACATCGGTTTGCAGGCTGTCTTCCGCGAATTTTTTCCTATTTTTGGCTTCGAGGACAAATCCTCGCTCGACTTCGTGAGCTATGAGCTCGGTGAGTCCAAAATGTCCGCTCTCGAGTCCCAGCGCGAGGGACAATCTTACAGCGCTCCTCTCTATGTGACCTTCCGTTACAAAGACGAACGCAGCACGAAGGAAGAAAAAGTTTACATGGGCGAGCTTCCTCTGATGACTCCCCAGGGCACTTTTGTGATCAATGGGGCTGAGCGCGTTGTTGTCTCCCAGTTGCACCGCTCACCCGGCATCTGCTTCGAGACATCTGTTCACGCCAATGGAAAAATCCTCCACGGCTTTCGTATCATCCCCGACCGCGGATCTTGGATCGAAGTTCAGTTCGATACCACAGACCTCCTCTACGTCTATCTCGACCGCCGCAAACGCCGCCGCAAATTTTTGGCCACAACATTCCTCCGCACCGTGGGCTTCCCTGCGGACGAGGATATCATCAATCTCTTCTACAAAACCCAGGATCTGAAACTCAGCGAAAAACTCGACGAAGAGGAAATTGCTACGAAGGTTTTGATCGCCGATATCCGCGATGGGGAGATCACCGTCGGTCGCGCCTTTGAGCCTCTCACCACGGCGATTGTTCGCCAGTTGATCGGCTTGGGTCATAAATCCGTTAAGGTTGTCGATACAAAAGACGACGACACGATCATCAAGTCCCTCAAAAAAGATCCGGCCCATGATGAGGACGAAGCACTCAAAGACATCTACCGCAAGCTGCGCCCTGGCGATCCGCCAACCGTTCAGAATGCACGTAGCATGCTCAAACGCCTTTTCTTCGACGCAAAGCGTTATGATCTCGGCCGCGTAGGTCGTCACAAGATCAACCAAAAACTCGATCTCAAAGTTGACGACAACGAGCGCACGCTCACTAAGGAAGACTTTGTTGCAGCGATGAAATACCTCGTCCGCCTCCGTGCAGGGGATGGTATGACTGATGACATTGATCACCTTGGCAGCCGCCGCGTCCGCACTGTTGGCGAACTTCTTGCCAACCAATGCCGCGTGGGCCTCGCTCGCACAGAGCGTCTCGTCCGCGAGCGCATGACGTTGTTTGATGCCAATACAGACCAGATCACGCCGCAAAAACTCATCAATCCGAAGTCGCTGAGCGCTGTGGTGCGTGACTTCTTCGGTCGCAGTCAGTTGAGCCAGTTCATGGATCAAACGAATCCGCTTTCCGAGCTGACCCACAAGCGCCGTCTCTCAGCCCTCGGGCCAGGCGGCCTCAGCCGTGACCGTGCGGGCTTCGAAGTCCGAGACGTCCATCCGTCCCACTACGGCCGTATCTGCCCGATTGAAACGCCTGAAGGTCCGAACATTGGTCTCATCAGTTCGTTAAGCACGTTTGCCCGAATCAATGAATTCGGATTCATCGAAACACCATACCGCAAAGTTGTTAATGGTCGGGTCACCGATCAAGTGGAATACCTCAGCGGTGATCGTGACGAGAACTTCTACATCGCCCAAGCGAATTCGAAAGTTGATGCGAAGGGAAACCTTTCCGGTGAGAAAGTCTCTGCACGCTATCGCGGTGATTTCCTTGAAATCGAGCCGGATAAAATCCAATACATGGACGTGTCGCCGAAACAGCTCGTTTCCGTGGCTGCCGGTCTCATCCCATTCCTTGAACACGATGACGCCAACCGTGCGCTGATGGGTTCGAACATGCAACGCCAAGGTGTGCCGCTTCTTATTTCCGACTCGCCTCTGGTGGGAACCGGACTTGAAGCCCGCGTCGCCCGAGACTCGCGTGCAGTCATTTGCTCCGAATCCAACGGCAAAGTTGCCTCGGTTACAGCAAATCAGATCGTCATCACGAAAGATGGATCACTTCCCGAAGGGAAAAAGAAGATCAAGGACGACCCTGAAAACGGCGTCTATGTTTACGAACTTCGCAAATTCATGCGCTCCAACGCGAGCACATGTATTAACCAAAAGACGATCGTCAAAAAAGGTCAGTCGATCAAGAAAGGCGATGTTATTGCCGACGGTCCAAACACCGAAAAAGGGGAGCTCGCACTCGGTCGCAACGTTCTGGTGGCCTTCATGCCTTGGAATGGTTACAACTTCGAAGATGCGATCCTCATCTCCAAGCGAGTCGTCAAGGAGGACATCTACACCTCCATTCACATCGACGAGTTTGAGATCGGCGCCCGCGATACAAAACTCGGGCCAGAGGAAATCACCCGCGATATTCCTAACATCAGTGAAGAGGCCCTTCAAAACCTTGGAACCGATGGCGTGATCCGCATCGGTGCTGAAGTCAAACCTGGCGATATCCTTGTCGGAAAAATCACTCCGAAGAGCGAAACCGAGCTCGCTCCCGAAGAGCGTCTCCTGCGTGCCATCTTCGGCGAAAAAGCTGCCGATGTTAAAGACACCTCTCTAACAGTTCCTTCGGGAACCTACGGCATCGTTATGGATGTGAAGGTTTCCTCGAAAAAAGAGGTTGCCCGCACCAAAATGACTCCCGCCGAGTCGAAACGGCAGCAGAAAATGATCGTTGAGGATTTTGCCAAGCGCAAAGACGATATCCACGAGCAACTCACCGCCGCGCTCTCCAATATTCTTCTCAACGAGAAAATTCCGTTGGATGTCGTAAATGCCCAAACTGGTGAGATCATTATTCCGGCTAACCGCAAGATTACGAAAGAACTTCTTCGCAAACTCGCCAAGGTTTACAATCACGTCGAGATCGATCCAAGTCCGATCCGCAATAAAATCCACGAGATCATTGGCCAATTTGAACATAAATTCGTTGACCTTGAAAACGAACGCGATTCGAATCTCGGGCGCATCGAGAGCGGAGATGATATTGATCCCGGCATCATCAAGCAGGTCAAAGTTTACATCGCCAGCAAGCGCAAGCTCAGCGTCGGTGACAAGATGGCCGGTCGCCACGGTAACAAAGGCGTTGTCGCCAAGATCGTTCCCGAGGAAGACATGCCATATCTTGCTGATGGAACACCAGTCGACATCGTGCTGAACCCTCTCGGCGTTCCAAGCCGAATGAACGTGGGGCAAGTTTTGGAAACCCACCTTGGTGTGGCAGCAAAAGCTCTTGGATTCAAGGTGGCCACACCTGTATTCGACGGTATTCCCGAATCCAAAATCCGGGAATTCCTCACCGACGCCAAGAAAGTCGAGGGCTTCACCTGGGTCAACGAAAACGGAAAGTCCACCCTTTACGATGGACTTACCGGCGAGCCATTCGACCAGCAAGTCGTTGTGGGCTTTATCCATATGCC
>CANKXQ010000021.1 GCA_947487745.1 Spartobacteria bacterium
GCAAAAAGCCCGGCCAGCCCGGTGCCCGCAAACGATTCCAGTTCTCGAAGCGCTAACACGCTTTCCCTTCCAACTCAAAAAGGCCGCCTCGAAAAAGGCGGCCATTTTTATTTCTTTCGTTAAAGAGGCACTACCGCTCGGGCATGATTTGCGGAGCCAGTTCGGCAATGGCAGAGTCAACACGGGCACTCGTTTGCTGCAAATCCTTCCCGCCGGAAACAAAGCCCTCAAGCACAGGCGCGTTCACAATGACATAGGCCCAGCGGTGATTCGTGTTGTGCAGCAACATGTCGAGATTCGTCTTCAGCACCCTCACAAAATGGTGCGGCGTCGTAGCGTGCTTCCCGATGAACCAATAGGAGAAGATCGATGTCAAATCTCGCTGTTCGCCGTTGTTCAGCCTGACTGGCCTGACAACTGTAAGCTTCATGACTTCCAGCACTCTTCCATCGACCAGCTTCACCGGCACGACTTCGCCGGATTTAATAGTCCACCCCTGCGCAGGCAGGCAGACCTCGGGACGGTGGATGCTGCGCTTTTCGGCTCCAGCTAAAACGATCTGGCAATGGATGTCGCTACCTAAGCCGTCGGAGTAGATTTTTTTTGCGAATTCGGTGTCCGCCGGAAGGATGACCCTCTCCGCCTCGGAGATAGGCTGGTCGCTGCCCCACAAGCCAACCAATGTGCCGGGCAACTCCATCACGACGCCAGGCTCGGATTTTGTCGCAGGTGCAGTGCCCCACAGGCAAGCAACGATGGTGAGAACAGCGAGGGCAACAATCACAACGCCTCGCCAGATGGAAATTGAGCCGCTCCCGGCCGACGCAACAGAAGTGATTGGCGTTTGCATGGTCGTTGATTTACACTGGGTTCAACGCTTGGGCAACCTATGAAGTTTTTTTCAGCAAATGGAAAGAAAACGATGAATCCTTGCACGCAACTCGAATTGATAGAAGAATGCCCCCGTTATGGTGACAGGAAATTCCCCCCAATGGTATCTCCGCAAGCATGCGGACAGAGAAATTTTTGGCCCGGTGGCTTTTGAGCAAATCCGGGAATGGGCGATGTCCGCCCAGGTTCATCCGCAGGATGCCGTTTCAAATGATGGCCGCACTTGGAACAAGGCGCCGATGCTCGAGGATCTGCATATGGACTGGCTTGTGGAAGTCCCCGGGCAACCGCTCTACGGCCCCACCACAGCGGGAACCCTGCTGGAATTCCTGAACATCGGAGAAATCTCGGCGGAAACAAAAATCCTGAATTGCTGCTCGGGTGAAAAAATGCTTTTGGGAGACGCCTCATTTTTCCCGAACCCCGCAATCCAGGGTGAGGACGCACGAAATCATGACAGCAACCTGAAGGAGAGCCTCCAAAACCGGATTCTGCAGCTCGAAACAGAACTCCTGCACAAACGGACAGAACTCAACTTCGCGTTGGATAAGATCACCCGTCTGGAGCGGCGCTTGCAGGACTTGTAGAGCAGCGCCTGAGACTCCGGCTCCGCACGGAAATGTGACAGACTGTTCATTGCGCGGGCTCTTTCGTTTGCTACAGTCGCTGCGATGTCCCGTTTTTCTCTGATCGCCCTGGCCTTCCTCTGCTCAGTCGCCGCGCTGAATGCCGTGGAAATTTCAAAAAGCCTCGTCCGGATCGAGGCAACTTCGCAAGAGCCAAACTACAAAACTCCCTGGAGCCCCGGGGATGTCTCTTCGGGAGTGGGGGCAGGATTTGTTGTTGATGGCAAACGCATCATGACGAACGCCCATGTCGTGAGCAACGCGCGCTTCCTCACCGTATCTAAGGAAGGAGATCCGAACCCGTATCTCGCAAAAGTCCTCCACATCGCCCACGACTGCGACCTCGCCCTGCTGAGCGTGGAAACCCCGGCATTCTTCAAAGGCACTACCCCTCTGGAATTCGGCGGCATACCGGAAATCGAATCCGTCGTCTCCGCCTATGGATACCCGGTCGGCGGCACACGCCTTTCCGTGACGCGCGGCATCGTGTCGCGCATCGACTTCCAGCCCTACTCGCACTCCGGCATGGATTCCCACCTCGCCATACAGATCGATGCAGCCATCAATCCCGGCAACAGCGGTGGACCGGTAATGCAAAACGGCAAGGTCGTCGGCGTCGCATTCCAAGGCTACAGCGGAGATGTCGCACAGAATGTGGGCTACATGATTCCCACACCGGTGATCCAACGGTTTTTGAAGGATGTTCAGGATGGTCAATATGACCACTATGTGGATCTGGCCCTGACCTACCGCAACCTCTTCAATCCCGCCTCCCGCCGTGCGCTGGGCCTAGAGGATGAGACCACCGGCGTCCAAGTGTGCAGCGTTTACAGCGGAGGCGCAGCCGATGGCAACCTGAAGCCTGGTGATGTGATTTTGAAAATCGACGGACACACCGTTTCGAGCGACGGCACCATTCCCCTTGAGAATGAAGCCGTGCCATTGGATGAAGTGGTGGAGAGGAAATTCAAAGGAGACAAGGTCGAGCTCGAAATCCTTCGCAAGGGGAAACCCATGTCTGTCACCGTGCAACTCAAGGAACCCTGGCCTTTCAAACTCCAAAGCAACCTCTACGACGAGAAGCCCCGCTTCGTCGTCGCAGGCGGCTTGGTGTTCCAGCCGGTGGATCAGAATTTCATGGATGTGCATGACCCGTCCGACCAGCGATTGAACTACATTTTCGACTACTTCATTGCCGATCAATTACACACCGACCGCCCGGAGATCGTTGTTCTCAGCACCATCCTGCCCGACCCGGTGAACGCCTACGCCGAGGAATTCCGCTTCTCCGTCGTGGTCGAAGTCAACGGCCACCGCATCAAACGCATCGAAGACATCGCCACAGCCTTCGACGAGCAGACCGACTGCTATGTCATCAAATTCGCAGGCGGGGGACGCCCACTTGTCCTGGAGCGAAAAGCTATCGAAGAGGCCCGCCCGCGCATTCGCGAGCGCTACGATGTCACGGCGGAGAAAAACCTCAAAAAATGAAATCCATCCACCTCCAGCGAGCCGTCTGGCTTGCCCTCATCCTTTTACTGGCCATTCAGTCCGCGCCAGCCGAGGACGATACCTCCACGTCGGCATCCGCCTCGAAATCCCTGCTACGCGTGAACTCAACGAATCAGGTTTACGAGTTTTTCCAGCCATGGATTAAAAAGCCACCCTTCAGCAGGCGTGGAATCGGCGCGCTGATCCATGGCGGCCGCATTCTGGTCACGGCTGAACTCGTGGCGAACTCGACATTCATCGAGCTTGAAAAGCCCGCCACAGCCGAGAAATCCACCGCCACCGTTGAGCGCGTCGATTACGACTGCAACCTCGCCGTCCTCCGACCCGCAGATCCAGCATTCCTCACCGGTATGCAACCCCTAGCCTTGAACGGACCCTTGAAGGTCGGCGACGAGGCCACCATCCTCCAACTCGAACCGAATGGAGACATCGCCCAAACCCTCGGCCGTATCACCTCCATCAGCGTCGCAGGCTATCCCTCCGAGTCGGGAGCCCTCCTCCTCTTCAAACTCGGAGCGACGCTCCAGCAAAGGGACGGCAGCTTCACCCTGCCCGCAGTCCGGGATGGCCGACTCATCGGCATGGTCATGCGCTACGACGCCCGAAACCAATCTGCAGACATCGTTCCAACCGCCGTGATCCGCCATTTTCTGGCCGAACTCGACTCCCCCTCCTACCGGGGCTTCGCCCGCCTCGGCGTGGCCTTCGCCCCGCTCCGCGATCCGCAACTCCGCCGCTACATCGGCCTCAAAGAACCAGGCGGCATCTATGTCACCGATATCACACCACGTGGATCAGCCGATGCCGCAGGGATCAAAAAAGGCGATGTGATCCTGGCGGTGGATGGTCTTCCTCTCGACCAAGACGGCAACTACGAGGACCCGGACTACGGCCGCATCCTCTTCAGCCATCTCACGAACACAATCAAACACCCCGGCGCCGTCCTCCCGCTCAAAATCCTCCGCGACGGCAAGACACTCGAGCTTCCCGTCACCATGCAGGTCGCAAATCGAGACCACGCCATCAGCGAAACCCACCTCTCCGACGAGGCCCCGAAATATGTCATCCTTGGCGGTCTCGTTTTCATCGAACTCTCCCGCCCCTACCTCAAGGAGTGGGGAAGCAAATGGGCATCCACCGCACCCCAGCGTCTGGTTTACTATGATGCCTTCCAAAACGAACTCCCCGCCGACCGGGGCCGCATCATCATTCTCTCGCAAGTCCTCCCCACCCCCGACACCATCGGCTATGAAGGCCTGGAAAATATCGTCGTCACCAAAGTGAATGGCCAGCAGATCAAAAGCCTCGCCGACTTGTCCAAAGCGGCAAAAAAACCGGTCGATGGATTTCATAAAATCGAGTTCGAAGAAGACCCGAAACTCCTCTTTCTCGACGCTGCTTCGATTCAATCCAACACCGACGAGCTGAAAAAACACTACTTGCTCCCCGCCTTGGAGCACCTTTGATCAATGATGAAAAAAGCCCTGGCTCTCTCCTTGCTCCTCCTTGCCGCAGTCACCCTGCACGCCGACGAAGCCCTCCAGACATTTCCAAGCTGCACGCTTGTGGAAGCCGAGTGGGCCGATGGCGACAGCTTCCCAATCAGGCTTCCCGATGGACGACAGATCACTACCCGACTCTACGGGGCGGACTGCATCGAGTGGCATGTGAACGATGAATCCCTCGCCCGCCGCCTCCGAGCCCAGCGGCGCTATTTCGGCATCGCAGATACCAATGCGGCCTCTTCCATGAAAACCGCCCGCGATTTCGGAAAGCAAGCAGCCCTCCGCACCCGCGAACTCCTCACCAACCCCTTCACAGTCCACACCGCGTTCGCCGGCGCCAGAGGCAACGGAGAAAAGGAGCGCGCCTACGCCTTTGTCACCACAGCCGAAGGCAAAGACCTCGCAACCATCCTCGTGGATGAGGGGCTCGCACGCGCCTTCGGCGTAACCCGCCAACTTCCAGATGGCACATCCGGCAACGAATACCGGGAAGCCCTCGCCGATCACGAACTCACCGCCGCCGCTGCCAAAAAAGGCATTTGGGCCGTCACCGACTGGACCCACCTTGCAGAAGACCGCGCCGAGGAACGCCGCGAATCCGCCGAACTCCAAACAGTCCTCAAAGACTCCCAATCGACCACCGCCACCATCGACCCGAACACCGCCACAGCCGAGGAACTCCAATCACTCCCCGGTATCGGCAAAAAACTCGCCGAACGCATCATAGAGGCCCGAACCCAAACCCCCATCCGCTCCATCGATGACCTCCTCGCCATCAAAGGCATCACCCCGAAACTCGTCGAAGCCCTCACGCCAAAACTGCAGTTCAGTCCCCCATCCAGTCCATAACATAGGCCACCCAATCGCGCGGCAGCGCGCAGCCTCCCCCGGGAGGGGCATCGTCTCGCACGCCCCATTTTTCAGCCGCGCAGCGGCGTCCGATACAGGCGTTTTTCGCACGGTTTTGAGCCCGATGGTGTCTGAAGAGTAGTTCGGCATCTTCCGTGACACAATTTTGGCCATGCGGGACGATGGCCCTCCCATTTTGCTGTTCAGCAAGTTTCACTGCACGGCCGCTTGCGTTTGAAAATTGCCGTCGTAGTTTAAATCTGTGCATCGGCATTTACGCGTATGGCTGGTTGGAATGGCTCTTATAGCCATTTCGGTTCTTGGCATGGCGTTGCCAACGGAAATGCTTTCGAGTCCCGTCGTGGAGGTCGAGTCCTGCTGCTGCCCGGGGCTTCATGCCCCACGTGTGGCGAGCGCAGCATCCACATCCTCCTGTGCGTGTCATGTCTGCCCGGTTGCGCCCCACTTGCTTGCTGTCGTTCCGATCCAGGCTTTCAAACTCTCGCCGCCGCTCGTCGCGCATTGTTGGACCAACCGCAATGAATCCGCTCCGGGCTTCTGCCCTGAACCGGCCACACCACCGCCGCGCTTGGCGGCCTGACTTTGCGCCGGGGCTTGATTTTCCATCAGGCCGTCGCTTCTCAAAAATTCCGTTAAGAAAGGAAAATTATGAAATCATTCATTCTCGCCATCGCTCTGGCCTGTGCCGCAGTGGTTGGTTCTGTTCAGGCCGCTGGGACCTCGTGCCCGAAATGCTGCAAGGACAAGGACTGCGCCACCTGCTGCAAAGGCAAGTGCTCCGAGTGCAAACAGTGCAATAAGTAACGCGCTCGAAATGGCATAGATTGCCAACGCGGCTCTCCGAAAGGGGGGCCGCGTTTATTTTTTGGAGGGAAACAGAAATGCCCAAGCCGACCATTCGACAAAGAGGCGGGCGTTGCGGTATTGTCTAGGGATGTCATTCGTTCACCTGCATTGCCACTCCGAGTTTTCTCTTCTGGACGGAGCTGTGCGCTTGGACGAGTTGGTGAAAAAAGCGGCGGGATTCGGGATGCCGGCCGTGGCCGTGACAGATCACGCCAACCTGCATGCGGCGGTGCCGTTTTATCAGCAAGCCGAGAAGAAAGGGATCAAGCCGATCATCGGTTGCGAGATGTATGTCGCTCCTGGCTCGATGACGGACAAGAACGCATCCTCCGCGAAGGATGCCGCCTTTCATCTCACGCTGCTCGCGACAAACGACGAAGGCTACCGGAATCTCGTGAAGCTCTCGACCGCTGGTTATCTCGAGGGTTTTTACTACAAGCCCCGCGTGGACAGGGAGCGGCTGGCCGCGCATTCGAAAGGCATCATCGCCCTGAGCGGATGCCTGAAGGGCGAAGTCGCGACGCTCTTGCAATCCGGACGCTTTGACGAGGCGCAGGCGACGGCGGCCGCCTACCGGGATATCTTCGGCGCGGAAAATTATTTCATTGAGATTCATAATTTCGGCCTCGATGCGCAGCGGCGGATCAATCCCGACCTAGTGAAAATCGCGCGCAACCTCGATCTCGGACTGGTTGCCGCGAACGATGTCCACTTTCTGGAGAAGTCGCACCACGAAGCCCACGATGTGCTCATCTGCATCGGCACGGCGTCGAATGTGGTCGATGAAAGGCGCATGCGCTACAGCCCTGAACTGTATTTCAAATCCCCCGAGGAGATGCGCGCCCTCTTCTCCGAGCTGCCCGAGGCGTGTGACAACACGCTGCGCATCGCCGAGCGGTGCGATTTCAAGATGGAGTTCGGCAAGCCAAAATACCCGAATTTCGACTCGCCCGACACACGCAGCCGCGAGCAATACCTGCGCGACCTTTGTCATGAGGGGCTCCGCAAGCGCTTCGGAGAGCGCGTAGACACAGACCCCGAGCTGAACAAGCGCCTCGACTACGAACTCTCGGTGATCGCGAAAACCGGGTTCATCAGCTATTTTTTGATCGTCTGGGATTTCATCCGCCATGCGAAGGACAGCGGTATTCCCGTGGGCCCGGGCCGCGGCTCGGCGGCAGGCTCCCTCATCGCGTATGTGCTGGGAATCACCGATATCGACCCTCTCCGCTACGGGCTCATTTTTGAAAGGTTCCTGAACCCCGAGCGCATCAGCCCGCCGGATATCGATGTAGATTTCTGCATGGAGCGCCGAGGCGAGGTGATCGAGTATGTGCGCCAAAAATACGGCGAACGAGCCGTTTCGCAGATCGTCACCTTCGGCACACTGGGCGCAAAGAGCGTGATCCGCGATGTAGCCCGCGTGCTTGGCTGGAGCTACTCGGATGGCGACCGCGTGGCGAAGATGATCCCGAACGAGTTGAATATCGATCTCGAGAAGGCGCGCGAGAAAAACCCCGAGCTGCAGGCGGCCATTGAGAACGAGGCACCCGTTCGCCAGCTTTGGGACTACGCCACCGTGCTCGAGGGCCTGAGCCGCAACACGGGCATTCATGCTGCCGGCGTGGTCATCGGCGACCGTCCGCTGGATGAATTTATCCCCCTCTGCCGGGGCAAGGAAAACGAAGTCGTAACCCAATACGCCATGGGCCCGCTCACCGACCTGGGTATGCTCAAAATGGACTTCCTCGGCCTGCGCACGCTCACGATCATGCAGGAGGCGGTGCGACTGATCCACGCGAAGGTGCCGGATTTCAACATCGACCTCATTCCCAGCGACGACAAACCCTCCTTTGATATTTACAACCGGGGCGAAACGCTTGGGGTTTTCCAGATGGAAAGCGGCGGCATCACGAATTGTTGCAAGCGATTCGATGTGGGTTGCATTGAAGACATCATCGCCATCGGCGCGCTTTATCGTCCAGGCCCGATGCAGTTCATCGACGACTACATCGAGCGCAAAAAGGGCATCAAAAAAGTCGAATACCTGCATCCACTCCTGGAGAAGGTCTGCTCCGAAACCCACGGCATCATTGTCTACCAAGAGCAGGTGCAGATGGCCGCGAGCGTGCTTGCGGGCTACTCGCTCGGCGAGGCCGACCTGCTCCGCCGCGCGATGGGAAAAAAGGACGCGGAGAAAATGGAGAAGGAGCGCAAACGCTTCGTCGAGGGCTGCGGCACCCACAACAACATTCCGCCCAAGGTTGCCGATGCCATCTTCGGGTTCATCGAGAAATTCGCCCAATACGGATTCAACAAATCGCACAGCGCCGCATACGGCTGGATTTCCTACCAGACCGCTTACCTGAAGGCCCACTTCCCCCGTGAGTTCATGTCGGCCATGCTCACCTTCGATGCCAACGACACCGACCGTCTCGCCGTGGTTATCGCAGAGTGCCGGCGCATGGAGATTCCCGTGCTGCCGCCGGACATCAACGCCAGCGCGCTGAAGTTCGCCCCCGAGTCCGACGGCCCTGGTATTCGCTTCGGGCTGGCATCCATCAAAAATGTCGGCGCGGGGGCGATGGAATCCGGCATTGCCGAGAGGGAAAAAGGCGGCGCTTTCCGCACGCTGGAAGATTTCTGCTCACGCCTCGACTCCCGCACGGTGAACCGCAAGATTCTCGAAAGCCTTGTGAAATGCGGCGCCTTCGACTGCCTCGACAAAAACCGCGCAGCCCTCTTCGACGAGATCGAATCCTCCATGGCCGCCGCCGCCTCGCTCCAGCGCGACCGCGCGAGCGGACAGTTCTCGCTCTTCGGCGACACGCCTCTCACACCGCCGAAAAAATCCTCCAGTGCCCGCAGGATCGAGCCTTGGAGCAATTTGGATACGCTCAAACACGAGAAAGAACTCCTGGGTTACTATGTGAGCGGACACCCACTCGACAGTTACGCGGGGAATTTCGATTCCGGAAAATACAACACCATCGCCCAAGCGAGGGAGGCCACCGAACCCGGCACATTCAAGCTCGCGGGCCTGATCATGTCCGTCGAAAAGCGCTTTTCCAAAAAGGACGGCAAACCTTTTGGCATCCTCATCCTCGAAGACTTCACCGGCTCGCTCGAAATCACCGCGTGGGATGAGTCCTTCTCCAAAAACGCCGCGCTCTTTGTCGCCGGCACGGCCGTATCGATCAACACACGCATCACCCGACGCGACGAGGCAATCCGTGCGACAGCCGGAGCCACCACTGCGCTAAAGGAAAAAACGTCCGTTCGCCCGGTTCGACTACGACTCGCGCGCGAGCGGCTCGATGAAACCGCCTTGCAAAAAATCCTCGCAGCCGTAAATGCCAACCTCGGCCCTCGTCCCCTCATCTTGGAGTTCGTGCTTCCAAACGGCCGATCACTCGAAATGCCAACCGGAGAGGAATTCGCCATCGGCGACGAACGCGCTTTGATCTCCGCTGTGAACGGGCTAGTGGTTTCTTAAAGGACTGTCACTTTCCGAGAAGTTGGGTTTTTTGGAGCGGGAGAACTGTGGCCGGGCTTTTCGGAGACCACAGTGATTTATGAGCAAAAGGCGATTTTTCCCCACTCGTGGATGCAGTGAAAATTTATGGCCTGATGCGGCGAAGTGGAGGAGAGGATGGGTGGGCGGCCGTCACGGGAGGCATCGTAGCGGCTGAAGGAGAAAAGCCAGGCCTCGCCGGTCGCGATTTGGTCTCGCCCGGTCACGAGGGTGGAGGGGACCTCTGCGTAAACAGTCCATTTTTGGTTTGAGGTGTCGATTTTTACACGGCTTGAAAAAACACCGTCGGAGAGCACGGTGGCTGGCTTGCCTGGCGATTCGATCTGATATTGCAGGCGCAAATTCGGCGGGGTGACGTGGAGTTCGACATAGTCGGAGCGGTCGACGGCTTGGAGGAAAATCTCAAACACATCCCCGAGTTCCCACATTCTTTGATTCGAGCCTGTGGCCTTGGTAAAGATGTCGCGGTCGGGAATTTCGGCCAGAACGATAAGGCGAGAGGGCGTCCACCCCACGCGGATTTCTGCCGGCAGGAAATCCGGCTCAGGAGTATCGAGCCAGCCTTGCTGCATAAGAACAGGTGCGGAGAGGGCGAGGTTTTCGGGCATCGCTTCGCCTTGCGGCAAATCTTTGTCGAATATGGCGGGACAGGAAATGGTGACCGTCTGGTTCATGGTGATCTTGAAGGCGGGCTTTTTAACAAAATGGTGTCGCCGCGATACAAATCCTTGTTAGAGGCTTGGAATTCGGCTTTCAGCTGAACCTTGATTTTTGAGATATCCACGAGGTCCCACTCTTCGAAGCGGATTTTTCCTTCCTCGCCGCCATTGTGCTGGACGCCGACGAGCAGGTGACGGGCGTCGTCTTGGACCTTGCTGGTGGTGGATTTCGGCTCGTAGTAGAAGGTGCGGAGTGTGCTGGTCTTCGAACCGCGAGCGAAGAGTTTCGGGTCGAGGTAAACCACGCTCTTATCCTCCAGAACGAGCCGGAGATCTGGATAGCCGCTGCGCTGCTCCTCTCCTGCGGAGGTGCGCGGGATGCCGCACGACCAGCCCGGCTCTTTGTTGCACTCCGCCATCAATTGATCCTCGATAAAGCGGCTGGCTTCATTGATGCGACCCACGGTGTGGATGGGGTGAGTGGGATCGTTCATCGCGGCGAGGGTGCGGTCGAGCACGGTGGCGAGGCGCCGGAGCCAGGCGGCATCGGGAGGAACGGGCAGAATGTTTTTGCCCGTGGTGGCTGCGAGGACCTCGCTGAAGGGAATGTCCTTCAAATCGCGCCCGTCCTGCAGGAGCCATTCGATGAGAACGGCGGAATCGGCTTTTCCCTCCTCCGCCGGCGCGTGGGTGGCCAGCGCGACAAGCCCGGCAATACAAACGGCAAGGGCCTGTCGCCGTGGCGCCATTTTTTTAGAAGGTCACATTCATCTGAGCGCCCAGCACCAGGGCGTTCGGAATGTTTCCCGTTCCGCCGGGATTGATGATCCACTGCACATTCGGCTGGATGTAGGCGAATTTGGTGACCTGAATGCGGTAGCCGGCCTCGAGGGCGATTTCGTAGGAAGGCGTGCCGGCGCCGGTCGCCGCCACGGTGCCGGCATAGTCGTCGCTGAAATTTCCATAAACGAAGCCGAGCATGGTGGTGTCGTGGTCGCGGGCGGGGACGAGGCCTTTGTAAACGATGCCGGAGTTCACCTGGAACGGGAGCTTCGAGATGTTTTGCTGCGGGGAGAGAACGAATGCGGACCACAGGGTGAGGCCCTGATCGCTACCCGGAGACTCCTGCCAAACCATCTGGTCGGCGTGCCAGTAGAAGCCGTAGGAATTCGATGCGGTCTCGGTCGAACCGAATTGCGCGAACTGCCAAGGCGCGTAGTAGGCGCCGAACCAATAGTGGCCGGGCAGGCCTTGCATACCGGCATCCGGCGAAACAGGCTTCGCAGTCTTGCCTTCGGCGAGGGATTTTCCATCGGATGGCTTGGGGGCGGCTGCGGGCTTTTTGAAGAACTCGGGAGTCCAGCCTACTTGCCCGATCATGAGGACGCCGTCGGAGTTGTTGATGCTCCAGTCGAGGCCGTGGTCGCGGTAGAGGTTGAGGGATGTGGCCTGATAGATGCCGCCCATGGCGAACCACTCGGGCGAGGGATCGACCCGCAGGCGCGCGCCCCAGACTGATGCGGGATATGAAGTGAATGCGGTATTGACGGGCAGGGCCTGCGGGTTGCCGTCGATGCCGTTGTTCATGTAGAGCCAGTAGAGGGGCGAGGAGGCGAAGTCGTCACCCGTCGAAAACCGGCCAAGCTTGATGCCGAGATTGTCTTCCAGCAGGCGCTGTTCAAGAACGAGCGCGTAAAAAACGACGGTCTCGGTGCCGTAGACCTGCTGGACGGTAAACTGGTTGCCGATGTTGCGTGCGGAGAGGTTGCTGCCATTCCGGTCGAGGGCGCTGACGGTGAGGGTGAGGCCCTGCCATTTGATCAACTTCTCGAAGTCGAGCTGCATGCCGAAACTGAAGTTG
>CANKXQ010000022.1 GCA_947487745.1 Spartobacteria bacterium
CTGCCACGAAGCTCTGCATGACGCCTTCGAGTTCTTTTTCCTCCATCTGCCCATGGCCGACGATGACACGCGAGCCATCGCAGAGTTCGCGAATCCTCGCCGCGACGCGCTCGATCGTTTGAACCCGGTTGTGCAGAAAATAAATCTGCCCGCCTCGTGCGAGTTCGCGATTAATGGCGTCGCGGATGACGCGCTCGTCGTAGCCGCAGACGATAGTCTCGACCGGCTGGCGATTAGGCGGCGGGGTTTCGATCACGGACATGTCCCTCGCGCCCATGAGCGAGAGGTAGAGCGTGCGCGGAATCGGAGTTGCCGAAAGCGTGAGCACATCGACGAGGCGGAATTTTTCCTTCAGCGCATCCTTGTGCTTCACGCCGAAGCGCTGCTCCTCATCGACGACGACGAGGCCGAGATCCTTGAAAATGACATCCTGCGAAATGACACGGTGCGTTCCGACAACGATGTCCACACTGCCATCCGCGAGGGCCTTGATCACGTTCTTCTGCTCTGCGGCAGAGCGGTAGCGGCTGAGGAGTTCGATCGTAACCGGATACTCACTCATGCGCTCGCGAAAGTTCTGCCAGTGCTGCTGCGCAAGAACTGTTGTGGGAGCGATGATCACAGCCTGCTTGCCGCTGGTTACGGCTTTGAAGGCTGCACGGATGGCCACTTCGGTTTTCCCAAAGCCCACATCGCCGCAAATCAAGCGATCCATCGCGCGCGTTGATTCCATGTCCGTCTTGGCATCCCGGATCGCCTTGAGCTGATCCGGCGTCTCGGTGAAATGAAACGAACGCTCGAACTCCTGCTGCCAGTGGGAGTCCGGCGGGAATGCGTGGCCCTCCGCCGTCTCACGCTCGGCCTGCACCTTGAGCATGCGGGCGGCATATTGGTAAATGCCCTGCGTGGCTTTTTCCTTCGCCTTTTTCCATCGCGCGCCGCCCAACTCGGAGAGTTCAGGATATTTGCGGCCGAGACCCACATAGCGTGCGACCTGCCAAGCCTGATCCAGCGGCACATAGAGTCGTGCGCTGTTGGCAAATTCCAGCACCAGCACCTCTCCTTCGCCATCGGGCGATTTTTCGAGTCCCTCGTAGCGACCGATGCCATGGTCGAGATGCACCACGAGGTCGCCCGCCTCGAATTCCGAAAAATCCACAATCGCCCGCCCCGCCCGAACCCGCTCGCGTCGCAAAGCCGCCCGGTGTGCGCGCTGGCTGGCGGATCGCCCGAGCACCTCGGACTCCGCAAGCAGCGCCAACTTCGCCTGTGGACACACGAATCCCCGCGTAGCCCGCGAGGTGAGGAAGATCAGATTCGAAGTGTCGAAATCAAAGTCCGCCGCCATCTCGCGAAACCGCTCTCCCTCTCCTTCGTTCACGCAGGCGAAAGCAATCGTCCACCGGTTGGCTGCCCAACTGTGGAGCTGATTGAAAAACCGGTCGCGCTTGGTTTCATTGAGCACCAAGTCACCGGCCCCGAGGTCGCCGAAGGGCGGGGGATAAAACACCGCTGCGGCTTTCGTCGCCTCGCCGCCGCTTCCTATGCCGAGACCTTCGAACTCCGCGTCCGGATCGATGGTGATGACGCGATCCTTTGCGCCCAGGTAATCGCGCAGGGTCCCCTCGGAGGCGTCTGTGCGCCCGATGTAGATTTCCGTGTGGGCGACCTCGCCCACAGAGCCCTGCGTATCGAGATCGAACTCACGGAGCGAATCGATTTCCAAATCGAACCACTCCAGCCTCACCGGACGCTGCTGCTGCCAGGAAAAGACATCCAGAATACCGCCGCGCTGGGCATACTGCCCGCGCGCGGCCACCTGCGGCGCAGAGACGTAGCCCGATGCTTCCAGGCGCGAGATCACCTCCTCCAGTGGAATGCTCTGTCCTCTCTCCAAGATGAAAATCTCGCGTTTCACAGACCCGAGCGCGGGCGTCGCAGAGTCCCATTGTGCGGCATGGATCACCACCACCTCGTCACCACAGCCGCTGCGGGCAAGCGTGCGCAGCAAATCCAAACGCTCGGACTCGGTTTCCGCATCCGGCAGCGCCTCGGCATTCGGAATTTCCAGATCGGGAAAAAGCCTCACTCGCCCACACCATGCCGCAAGCTCGGCGGCGACTTCCTCCTGGCTTTTCACATCGCGGCACACGACCCACACGCGCCCTTTCATTTTTCCAATCAGCAATGCCGCCACGAAAGGCTGCGCGGCCTCGGCGATTTCGGGAACGATCGACCCCGGCTTGGCCTTCAGAAGTTTTGCCACCGCAGAATCGGATTCCGCCTGGTTTAAAAAGGAGTCAAGCGGCGAAAATGTCATCGAAGTATTTCTGCTGAATGCCGCTGGCCTCATTGGCCAGAGGACGGCCATCCAGTTCCCGCACAGAGCGAATTCCGATGCGGCTGTTTGTGAGGAATGCAGCGCTGCAGCGCGCCACATCCCGACTCTCTAAAATCCCTTCGTCTGCGCTGAAGTGGCTCAACACCCATGAGCGCACAGCACCATCCCGCGCGCCGGTTTCCAGCGCCGGAGTGATCCATTTCCCGTCGATTTGCAGAAAGACGTTCGCCATGGCAGCTCCGACAAGCATACCCGCCGGGTTGAATAGCAAGGCCTCGTCGCAACCAGCCCGCCTTGCCAGGCCCATCGCTTCGATGTTTTGCCAGTAGTTGCCGGATTTCCACCCTCCCGGCCTTGGCAAATACGGTGCGGCGCACGAGATCACTCGCAAGGCTGATAAATTCCATCCCGCTTCCACTTGATCGAAAAGCGCGTAGACATTGCCCTCGAAGGCATCGCCCGGCGCGCCCGGACCCGCCGTCGCATAGAAGCGCAACACCCCCGTCCAAAGCTGCGAAAAATCAAACTCCGGCAGCGGTGTCAAATCCAGCCCGCAAGTCCCGGCAGCCAGCCGCAAACGCTCCAAATGTTCCCCCAAAAGCAAAGGCCTCCCGGCCACGACTGCGATCGTCTCAAAGACGCTCATCCCGTAGCGAAATCCCCGGTCCGCAAGAGGCACTGATTCCACTGTTTCCCATTCGCTCCCGCTTTGTTTCCAAGTCAACATTCACTCCTCTTCTTCCTCAATCGCGCTGTTGCGGTCGAGGCGTTTTCGGAGTGTGGCGCGGGTGATGCCCAGCATCTTGGCGGCGCGGACTTGGTTATCGCCGGTTTTTTGCATGGCACGGAGGGTGAATTCGCGCTCGATCCAGGGCAGGAGTGGCAGGGACGAATCTTCAGCCGCGGCTTGGAAGAGAACTTCCACGGCGCGATCCTTCGGCATGAGATCGAGCGGAGTGTCATCGCGTTTCGCCGTCTCGGGCGAGGCGACTCCGAGGGGGATGTCCTTTGGTAAAAGAATGTCGGCGGTGGAAAGCACGGAAGCGCGCTGGAGCGTGTTCTCAAGCTCGCGCACATTTCCGGGCCAGGGATAGGATTCGAGCACGCGCACAGCCTCCTCCGTGAGCTTCAGCGGGGGCGTATGCGTGCGGTTGGCGATTTTTTGAAGGAAATATTCGGCGAGCAAACGGATGTCATCGACGCGCTGCCGGAGGGGTGGAATGTGGACGCGCACCACATTGAGCCGGTAGAAAAGATCCTCTCGGAAGGTGCGCTTGGCCACCTCCTCCTCGAGGTTGCGGTTCGTTGCGCAGACGATGCGGACATCCGTGTGCAGCGTCTCGTTGCCGCCGACGCGGGAGAAGGTGCCCTCCTGCAGAACGCGGAGGATTTTGCTCTGCACCTGCAAAGGCATTTCACCGATCTCGTCCAAAAAAAGCGTGCCCTTGTTGCACTGCTCGAAGCGCCCGACCCGCTGTGTCGCCGCGCCAGTGAAAGCTCCCTTCTCGTGGCCGAACAGTTCGCTCTCGAGAAGATTTTCCGGAATGGCGGCGCAATTGATCGCGAGGAAGCTGCGGTTGCTGCGTGCGCTATAATTGTGAATCGCACAGGCTACGAGTTCCTTGCCCGCACCGCTCTCGCCGGTGACCATCACAGCGGCGTCGCTACCGGCCACGCGGCCCACCATTTTGAAAACCTGCTGCATGGCCTCGGAGCGGCCGACGATTTCATCCCGATGCTGCTCGACGGTCAGCTGGGGTTTGAAAGCATTGGCGGAGCGGAGTTCTGCCGCAGCAAGAAGCGCGGCATCGGCGACGACCGTGAGGTTGAAGGGGAGCTGTTCCTTCCGCACGAAATCGAAGGCACCCATTTTCATGGCCTCGATCACCGATTGGGTGGTGCCGAACGCACTGGTGAGGATGACCATGGCATTCGGCGAGTGCTTGCGGATTCTGGCCAGCAACTCCATGCCGGTGAAGGGGTGCAAATTCATCTCGGCGAGCACGAGTTCAGGCTCCTCCATGCAGAAGGTCTTGTATCCCGCATCCGAGGATTCCTCCGTGAGAACGCGTGCCGTTTTGCTTTGGAGTTGGTGTTTTGCCCAATCCAAAAAGTCGGTGTCCCTGTCCACCAAAAGAATCGTCTGCTGCTTTGCCATTGCCCTTGTGTCTTTTAATTCAACAATACCGAGGCGACCTACGAAAGCGATTTTTGTCATCGCGTCCTTGATTGCATGCCCGCTCCCGCTTTTGATGGAGGCTCATGACTCGGGTTCGATTGTTTTTTTTCAGCTTGGCGGTGTGCCTCGCGGCGTTGCCTGCCGCGAAAGCCGGTCTGCTCAATGACCTGACCCGCGAACAGAGAGCTGATCTCGAAAAGGGCGATCTCATCGTCCTCGAGCAGGATATTCCCGGCAAACCCTGGCCGAGGGTTCGCATCTACAAAAAAATCCAAGCCTCACCCGAGCAGGTGGCGGGTGTTTTTTTCGACTACAATCAAGCCAAGACATTCATCCCCGATGTGCTCGAGTCCAGAATCTCCAAAAAAATCTCCCCGGGCGTGATGGAGGTGGATTACGAGGTGGATGTGCCGATTCTCGCGGACGAGGCCTACACGGCGAGGAATGAAATGAAGGCTCTCTCGGACGGCTACCAAGCCTCTTGGACCCTCCTCCGCGCCCTTCAAACGAAGGCCGCCGAAGGCAACCTGCTCATCGAGCCTTTTGAAAGCGGCTCGTCTGTGATTCGCTACACGAACCTCGTCACACCAAGCTCCGGCATGGCAAAAATCCTCAAACTCCCGGCCATGGCCCGCATGCAAAAAACCGTCCTCGCCATCGGCCAGAAGGTCGAACAACAAAAATCAAAAAATCCGGCGGAACTCGCTGAACAAGTCGCCCGTCTGCGCGAGGCGATGGAATCCACCGCCGCGACGGACACCCAAAAACCCTGATGCAAAAATCCAACCGCGCCGCACTCGGCATTATTTTTCTCACAATTTTCATCAACATGGTGGGCTTCGGAGTCGTCATTCCGGTCCTGCCCTTCTACGCCGAGCGCTTCGGGGCGACCCCTTGGGAGATCGGTTGGCTCTTCGGCATTTTCTCACTCATCCAATTCTTCGCCGCGCCTGTCTTCGGCCAGATCTCGGACCGCTTCGGACGCCGGCCGGTTCTCATCATCAGCACGCTCGGAACCGCTCTGGGTTTCACAATCATGGGCATCGGCCACTCGCTCACGATGCTGTTCGTGGGGCGCATCATCGACGGCATCTCCGGCGGCAGCATCGGCACGGCACAAGCGTATGTCGCCGACATCACATCCCCCGAAAACCGATCGAAGGCGATGGGCCTCATTGGAGCGGCATTCGGCTTGGGTTTTGTTTTCGGTCCTGCGCTCGGAGGCGCGACAGCGTCGTGGTTTGGTGAATCCGCTCCGCTCTATCTGGCTGGAGCACTCGCGCTGGCGAATGCCGTGCTCATCTTTTTCGTGCTTCCCGAGTCCTTGCCGAAGGAAAAGCGCGGGACCCAAAAAGAAAGCCTCTTCCCGGCCATCCTGCAGCATGTCCGCACAGGACCTTACTTCACGACTGTCGCGACCTATTTTATTTTGATCGCGGGATTTTCCATCATGACAGCCGTCTTCGCGCTTTTCGTCGCCCACCGCTACGAATTCAACACCGCACAGACCGGTTATGTTTTCGCCATGCTGGGAGTCATCGGGGTCGTCATCCAAGGCGGACTCATCGGCCGCTTGGTGAATAAATTCGGTGAAGCCCGCCTGGCCACAGCCGGAGCGGCCATCCTCACCGGCAGCCTCTTCGCGATGCCATTCACAGCCAGCATTCCCACGCTCCTGCTCGCCTGCGCTGGAATCGCCACCGGCAACAGCCTGCTCAGCCCCACCCTTTCCGGCATCGCCTCCCGCAATGTGGACGCCGAATGGCAAGGCCGCGCGCTCGGCATCCTGCAATCCGCCGGAAGCCTCGCCCGCTGGATCGGCCCCGTCCTCGGCGGATGGCTCCTGACATTTGATCTGGAAAAAAATATCGCCGCCTATGCGCAAACCCCCTTCTGGGCCGCATCGGGACTACTTCTCTTGACTTTCCTCCTCTGCCTGCGACTTCCGCAGAAATCTTAAATCCCGCGCCGATTGATGATTTCGTTGTCGTCGTTGAGAACGATGACCTTCGGCGTGTGAGATTTGATCTCCTCCGGAGTGAGCTGAACAAATGTCATGATCGTCAGGCGATCCCCCGTCTTCCCGAGATGCGCCACCGCACCATTGAGCACGATGCTCCGGCTGCCACGCGGAGCGCGAATGGCATAGGTCTCGAAGCGGTTGCCATTGGTCTGGTTGCCCACGAGGATTTTTTCGTAAGGCGTGATACCCGCCTCCTCCAGGAAATCCTCATCAATGGCCATGCTGCCTTCGTAATTCACATCCGCATCCGTCACGATGGCGCGGTGGATTTTCGAACCGAGAATGACTTTCAACATGACCCAGACTTTAGAGCGGCGGCGGGGAAGATCAATCCTGATGGAGAAGTCCTCCCAGGTTCGGCGGTCCTTATTTTTTTGGAAATTCCAGTCTGTGGGTCTTTTTAATCATGTCCCGCAATTCGTCCTTCAGCCTTGCTGCCGCTGCAAATTCCGGCCACCTCTTCACTGCCGAGAGCACTTCTTGGATAATCGCTCCTGCGCGGCCTCGCTTGATCAACGCCGATTTCGCGCAGGCTTCGAAATCCGCCAGAGTAAAGGCGTCGCGCTTTCCATTCAGCATCATCTGGTGCGTTGCAGTGACTGAACCGCCAGGTTTGTAGCTGTATGTCACATCAAACGCCGGAGCGAGCGACCACTCTCCCTGTTGGTTCATGAGGAAAGCGAGGTTCTTCACATGATCGTCCTGATTGCGGCCTGCAATGTTAAAAACCATCCGACGGAACTGCTCCTCCACAGCTGCCATCGGCAGTTTGAGCTGGCGGATTGTCAGTAGCGCCTGCTCGTAGGAATACGCGCCGGCCTGGTTGAAATCAAAATGCGCGAGGGCCCCGAGTGATTGCATATGCAGCTTCTGCCCGCACTGCAAACGGTCAAAACGACGCGTCATAAAATGGCGCCGTTGGTTTTCCTCAAGCAATCGGCATTCGCTCATTGTAATTCCTGCCGCCTTAGCCATCAGGTAATAAGCAAACTCGATCACCCCGTAACCTTTTGGATCTTCATCCTCCTTGTCCTTGTTTCCCGCCACTCCATCAAATTTCAACAGCCAGTGATCAAATCCCTCCCCAGCCGGAATCTGCCCGGAGCGCACCTCGTTTGTTTGACTATTCCACGCAATCACGGCCTTCGCCCGGGCGCCGCCCGCCGATGTTCCAACGCTCAAAATATCCCGCAGCGTTTTTGCTTTATCCGCACCATGAAAGTGTCCCTGCAAGTCGGCCCGGTGCGTCAACACCTCGCTGGCCAATTTTACCAATGCGTCCACTTGGATTTTAGACGGCTTGCGGGGCCGGGGACCAAGCACAGGGGCAAACTCCAATGCACCCATGCCGCGCGTCCCCGTATAGCATAAGCGCTCCACCGCGTTGAAACTCCCAGGCGTGCGACCCTGCGTCGCCAGCCATGCGTCGATCAAAGCAGTGCCAAATTTGTCCGGCAAAGAATCCGCCAGCATTCCTGGCAAGCCGTGGAATGCAGCATACGGCAAGGTCGGAAATTCATAGACTCGCTCGCTCAAGGGCATGGTGATTGGCGACAATTCGATCCCGCTGCGCACAAACTCCGGATCGTATTGAAAAGCCGCTACATCCCGCCCTTCCTCGAGTGATACTGCACCGATCGTTCGGCCCCAAAGTTGCACCTTCGCAATCATGCCGACTCGCCCCATGTCCATTTCTTCGCCACGGCCGATGACTCCTTCGACCGCTTGGCGCGTTGCCGCCGCCGACCTTGTTGCTTCAATTGCGCAATCGGACTCAATCCTGGTTCCGGCAGCAGGGCCTCGAAGCGTTCCAGCAAATCGAGCACACGGCAGACTCTCAAAAATCCGGATAGTTGCGTCGCCACCTCGCCGGATTCCAGGCGCTGCAGCGTGCTCTTCGAAACACCCGCCTCCTCCGCGAGTTGGATTTGGGTCAGATTCCTGTCCAGCCTTGCGGCAGCCAAGCGACTTCCCAATTCTCTAAGAATGGCCTCGTCCGTTAGCGTTTTTACAATCTTCACAACGCATCGAAAGTGATGCATTAAACCAAAAATGTCAATTAGCACCTCACAAAAGAGGTGCTAGAATGATGCTACAACTCGATGCAGCGGGATAGTTTTTGACCGGCTACTTCTTTCCGAGGACTTCGAGGTAGGTGATGCCGGTCGTTTTGCGGGTTTCGGGGTCGATGCGTTCCACGCGCATTTGTTTGAGCATCCACTGGTCGTCGATTTTCTGGGCGGAGACGACTTCGAAGCGTTTCACGAGGCGGCCGTTGGTGTCGTAGCCCTCGATGCGGAGAAGGGCGGCGGATTGTTTGTCGATCCAGACACGGACGACGCCGTATTGCGAGGCGCTGCGCGGGGCGGGAATCTCGATCTTCCAGGCATCGCGCGAGCGAACGGTCTCTGATTCCAGAAGGCGGGGATTTTTCCAGTAGAGAAAACGCAGGGCGAGATCCTCGTAAGTGATAAGTCCGCCACGGACGGAGTCGTCGAATTTTGAAACAGGGACGGTGGACTTCGATCCATCGCGGCGCTCTTCCAGCGTGGACTCGTCCTCACCAAGCCGGAGGAGGATGTCCTGCTGTGGATCGCTGAAACCATACCGCACAGCGCCGTTCCCGACTTCAATGACAAAGGGCACCTTCACCGAACCGGCCCGGAGCTGGGCCTCGAGCGTGATGCCCGCGCCTAAGGGATTCATGCGGGCGGCAGCGAGGATTTCCTGAGGAGATGGCTCGTTGGCAAAAGCGCCGCCCACGCACAAAAACAACGCCACGAGCGAGATTGCAAATCGCATAGTTTGATTCAAACCGCCAAATCCAGCGGGAGATCGGTCAGGTCGCGCAGTCGCCGTCCACCCACTATGGTTTGAAGCATTTCATAAGCATCGGGGAACTCATCTTTGTCGACCGATTCGATCAACTCGGGAAGAGCGATATGGTAAACACAATCGATGTCGCCGGTGCCGAGGGCAACCGAAGCCAAACGGCTAGGGAGGCACTCGGCTGTAACAATGACGAGATGCGGCACTCGTCCCTTACGGTTGCGAATCAGATTGAGAGCCTCCGAGCGGGCGTTTTGCGCCCTGTCGCTGCGGAAAGTGAATTTGCAGGAAATGCAGGCGTGGAGGATTGGATGGCTATTGACCTCCTGACGAAGCGGTGTGCGAGAAGCAAGTCCACCGCCCAGAAAGCTACTCACTTCATTGATGCGGTCGTCCGTTTCGGGCATTCGCGAGATCACCACATCGGGACTGATGGCGTAGTCGTTGCCCAATGCAGAGGCCAATTCCCTGTTTTCCGAGCAGAAGCGGGCAAGATCGGCCAGGTGCCGGTATTGATCGAAGAGAGAGATCGTTGAGTCGTCCCTGGCCGTGATGCGTTGCACATTCCAAAGACCGGGTCTCAAGTGCTCCAAAGCGCAGAAGGTCTTTTTGAGAAAACCGCAGACCAACTCTTCAAATAAATCGCCTTGTGACTGGCCCGGCAGCTTTTTGTGGTTTTTCTGAATACCGATTTTCTGTGCAACGGCGTTAGAGATCGCAACACTGGCCCTGTTGCTGAAATCCGCGTTGCTGACGGCGCGGACTGTCGAGCGCTGGGCTTTGTAGTCGTCGAAAGTTAGAAGATTCCTTGCGGTGAGTTCCTTGAAGAATCCGCGACGAGCTTTCTCAAGCACACTTTGCATTTTTTTCGGGATGGATGGATTCTTTAATTTTTGTTGCCACGACCTTGGCTACAGGCGGCGGGAATGCATTGCCAATCTGACGATAGGCCGCAGTTTTTCCACCGGAGAATTCCCACTCATCGGGAAATCCTTGAATGCGGGCTGCCATGCGCACGGTGAGTTTGGGCATCCCAACAAATCCGCGCTGCGGGGCACGGTCGGCAAGGGATTTTCCATCCACACCAAGTTGGGCCCATGCTTTTTTTGCTCTGGATGGTCCCAAGTCGGCACCGCCATGTTTTTTGGAGCCGCCCACAAGTGTGGGAGCGACTTCGTTGGCTTTTTGCGCCCATTCCAAGGCTCCCTCCCAGCCATCCGAGGACATCAAATCCACCAGAGCTTCTCCCACGGTCGGCGGGCGCTTTCCATCCAAGAGAGGCATTGGAGGATAGAAACCACGAACGAAATCCTTGCGCAGCGCGACAACGACCACGCGTGGTCGCAGCTGGGGAACTCCATAGTCCGAGGCGTTCAAAAGAAGCCAGTTGGCGACATAACCCAAGTCGGCCAGTTGGTTTTTAAGTTTGAACCGGTAATCCTCAAAAATGGCGTCCAAAAAACCCCTAACATTTTCAAGCATGACAGCCTTGGGCTGACATTCTTCGACGATTCGAAGTGCCTCTGGAAAAAGATCACGCTCATCGGAACCCCCGAGTTGCTTGCCGGCTTTAGAAAATGGCGGACATGGAACACCGCCGGCCAAAAGATCGATTCCGCGGTATTCCTTGGCACAAAAATCGCGCACATCCTTTTCAAAAACCCTCCAATTTGGGCGGTTTGTTCTTAAGGTTTGGCAGGCGTGGGTATCAATTTCCACATGTGCCAAACACTGAAACCCCGCCCACTCCAATCCCAAAGCTTGTCCGCCAGCGCCAGCGCAAATTTCTATACAAGTGGGCAGAGTGGATTTCATAAACGGCTGGCGAACTGGCTAACAGAATCCGTAGCCGAATCCAGACCGAATTCCAAGCCCGACAAACTTGACCGGCCAAAACATCACAATATTGTGATGCCATGAAGACCGCGACCGTGCGCGACTTGCGCTATGATTTTCCGAAACTCGAGGCCTGGCTGGCTGGAGGGGAGGAAATTTTGATCACGAAGCACTCGAAGGCGGTGGCGAAAATCTCGCGCGCCACGGAGGCTCCAGCGGCAAAACTGCCGCCGCATCCGGATTACAGAGCACGCTTGAAGCGGATTTGGGGGGACCGGGTATTCACTCAGGCCGAAGTGGACGAGATGCGGGCGTTTGAAACCGGCGAGCCATGATTGCCTATCCAGATACGAGTTTTCTCTGCTCGGTCTACAGGAAGCAGATTCATACACCGGCAGCGCTTGCCTACAGGGAGGCCATGACCGAGCCCCTGCATTTCACGCGACTTTTGGAATTTGAATTTCTCCAAGCCATCGAGCTGCAAGTCTGGCTCCACTCGTCGGATCGCAAAAAGGGATACTCGCGGCGGGAGGCGGACCAAATGATAGACGACTGGGAGACGGATATCGCATCGGGCCTCAACAAGGTCGTGCCCTATGATTCGGATGCCGTCTTGCGGCTTGCTGGCTTTTACTCGGAAAAACGCACAGCGCAAAGCGGGCACCGGAGTTTGGACATCCTGCATGTCGGCACCGCCGTTCACCTCGGAGCGAAGGAATTTCTGACTTTCGATGGACGCCAGCGCACTCTGGCAAAGCACGCCGGTTTGAAACTTCCTTTATAGCTGCGCGCGGAACCGGGGACTTTCCCTCCCTCACTTTCACGCATGGGCGGGGATATTTTTTCCCCATGGAAACAAAAATCCAACACGCCCTTGAGGGGGAAGGACTCGAAACCTTGGGGCCCGTCCTGGCCGGGCAGGGAATTACCGACGAGCTTCTTGATCAC
>CANKXQ010000023.1 GCA_947487745.1 Spartobacteria bacterium
AGGCGATTTGGGAGCCGGAGTCCTTGAGCGTGAAGTAGGCGGGGCCGGATGACTGGCGTCTGAGGTTTGAGATTTCGCCTTCGACCCAGACTTCGCCGATGCCGTTTTCGAGGAGTCCGCGCACCTTGCGGGTGAGCGCGGTGACGCTGAGGATGGCCGGTTCGGCGGGCTTGGGGGCTGGCTTGGGTTTGGAAATGGTGCCCTTCAGGTCGAAGTCGAGTTGCATGGCGTGTTGTTGAGAGAGGAGTTGATGCGCTCGGCGAGGGTGAGGCTTATGCCTGGAACAGTGGCGATATCTTCCGGGGCGAGGGATTTGAGGCGTTCCACGGAACCGAATTTTTCGAGCAGGGCGCGCTTGCGATTGGCGCTGACGCCGGGAATGGCATCCAGGAGGCTTTCCCGGACGCGTTTTTTCAGCAGGAGGCTGTGGTAGCCATTCGCCGTGCGGTGCGCTTCGTCGCGGATGCGCTGGAGCAAGCGCAAGGCGCCGCTATCTTGGGGAAGCCGCATCGGGAGCGGTCGGCCGGGGCGATGAATTTCCTCAAACTCCTTTGCCAGGCCGATGATTGGCACATTTTGCAGGCCGAGGCGGTTGAGTTCGCCGCATGCGCTGGAGAGCTGACCGCGTCCGCCATCGACAATAATGAGGTCGGGTATGGCCGTGGCATTGGCATTTTCGGAATCGCGCAGGATGCGTCCGTAGCGGCGGCGCACGACCTCGGCCATGCTGGCGAAGTCATCCTGTGTGGTCAGCCCCTTGATTCGATAAGTGCGGTAGCCGGCGCGGTCGGGAACGCCATCGCGAAAGCGGACCATCGAGGCCACGATGTGCGCCGATGAGATGTTCGAAATGTCGAAGCACTCCATAACGCGGGGTGGGGCAGGGAGTGCGAGCGCCTCTTGAAGCGCGGTGACATCCGCTTCTGGGTTGATCGTTGTCGGCAGCGATTTGCGGGTGAATCTTGTGGTCGGGCGGGTTGTTGTTTTGAGGTCTTCGAGGAGATTGCGGAGTTGCGCGGCTTTTTCGAAATCCATCCTCTCGGCTGCGGCCTTCATTTCAGATTCGACCTGATCGAGCATTTCGCGGCCTTGGCCCTCGAGGAAGTCACAAGCGGCTTCCACGCGGGCGAGGTAATCCTCGCGGGTGGTCTTCCCGATGCAGGGAGCGCTGCAGTTTTTGATGACATGGTCGAGGCAATGTTTGTATTCCACCTCTCCCGGTTCGAGCGGACGGCAGGAGCGAATGCCGAACCGCTTGCGCATGGCCTCCAGAGTGCTGCGGAGGGCGCCGGCGTTGGCAAAAGGACCGAAATAGCGTGCTCCGTCTTCCTTGCGCAGGCGGGTGAGGGCAAAGCGGGGCATTGGCTCGGAGAGGTGGACGCGGACAAGGAGGAAGCGTTTGTCGTCACGGAAGCTGATGTTGTATTTCGGTCGGAATTCCTTGATGAGGCGTCCCTCGAAAAGCACGGCTTCGGCATCGCTGCGGACGATGTGGTATTCGAGGTTCCAGACGCTATCGATCAAGGCGCGTGTTTTGAGATCTGCCGAGAATTTGCGTGAGGGCATGAAATAACTGCCGACGCGTTTGCGCAGGTCGCGAGCTTTCCCGACATAAATGACATGGTCCAAGCGGTCGCGCATCACATACACGCCGGGCTTGTGCGGCATGTCGCGGAGAATTTTCTGAAAATCCGCGCGCGGCTTTTGGTTGCTCATGGCCTCACGATGAGGCATCGGCGTGCGCGGTGCAAGCGAGCTACAGGCAAACATCCAGATACTCGAGCACCTTGGAAAAGGGCACGGATTCCAACCGGCCGAAAGCATCGTGGCGGGTCAGGCGGTCGCGCGTCACAGCAGGACTTGAAATGCCGCACAGGAAGCGTGCGAGTTGCCGCTTGGCGCGCAATGCTGCATGGCCCTCGGCGCGGAGGTTTTTGATCATCTCGGCATCCGAGTGGCTGATGTCGGCATCCATCCCTTTGGGCAGCGGCATGGCCTTTTCGCCCCGGCAGCGTCCGCAGGATCCGCAGTCCGAGTCCATCTTTTCACCGAAGTAGGCGAGAAGGCGACGAACCGAGCATCCGGGTGCGGATGCAAACTCGACGATGCCATCCAGGCGCGCCATGTCCTGCTTTTCGCGGGATGTGAAAAGCCCGTGGAGCCAGGTGGCGATCTCGCGGGGATTTCGTTCCTTGGCTCCCGCCAGCAGGCGGAACTTGTGGCGCAGACCGGAGGGCTTGATTTCGATATCCCCCGCCTCTTCGAGATAGCTCAGGGCTTTGAGAATGCGTTCGCGGGATTCACCGATCTTTTCGGCGGCGGCATCCGGTTCGATGGTGAGGAGGCGCGTGCCGCGTTTTCCCGAGGCGAAGAGATTTTTGAGGAATCTTTGCCTCTCTGGCGTGTGTCCAGCGATGACGCGATCCTCGGGATGGCGGAAGGCGATTTGCAGGGTCGCGTAAAAGAGGCCTGCCGGTTCGAGGATTTTTTCTTTTTCGAGGTAAGTGATGACGGTTTCCAGGACGAGCGGGCGGATGTCCGTGGTTCGGGAAATGTCGTAGCGGCTGATGTCGAATTCATCGCCTTGGCGGAGGAGGTGGTCCACGAGATGGCGCAGGGCCTGCTCTTCCGGTGTGTCGCCTAGGATGAAGTTTTGGAGGACGGTGAGGTCGTCGGCGCAGGCGAGCATCTCGCAATGCGAGTCTTTGCCATCGCGGCCCGCGCGACCGATCTCTTGTTGGTAGTTCTCGAGGGTCTTCGGGAGGTTGAAATGAAAGACGGCGCGGATATCGGCTTTATCGATTCCCATGCCGAAGGCAATCGTGGCCACAATGACATCGCAGCGGCCTTGCATGAAATCATCCTGCGCGGCGGCGCGCACATCATTTGCAAGGCCGGCGTGGTAGGCCCTCGCGCGGATGCCTGCTCGTTGCAGGCTGCCGGCGACGCTCTCCGCCGTGTGCTGGAGGGTCACATAGACAATGGCCGGGAAGGGTTTCTTTTGGACGAGTCGATCGATGAGCAAGTGCAAGCGCTTGTCCGCTGCAACCGGGGTGATGTGCAGGCCCAGGTTGGGTCGGTGGAAGGAGGTCTGCACATGGTCTCCCTTGGCGATGCGGAAGGCTTCGCGGATTTCCTTCGAAACGGTAGGCGTTGCTGTGGCCGTGAGCGCCAGAACACGCGGAATGCGGAATTTTTTCGCCAGAGCGGCGAGGCGGAGATACTCGGGGCGGAAATTGTGTCCCCATTCCGAAATGCAGTGGGCCTCATCGATGGCAAGCATGCTGATGTTCGCCCGCTTGATCTTTGCGACGAAGGTCTCGCTGACAAAACGCTCGGGAGCGACATAGAGAAGCTTGAGTTTTCCGCATGCGAGTCCTTCGTAAATGGAAGCCGTTTCCGCTGGAGTCAGCGTGGAATCAAGGCGTGCTGCGGCAATCCCGCGTTTTTGCAGCACATCGACTTGGTCTTTCATGAGTGCGATCAGCGGCGAGACGACCAAGGTGACCCCATCCATGAGAATGGCTGGCAGTTGGTAGCACAGCGATTTGCCGCCTCCGGTCGGAAAAACGGCCAGTGCCGAACGTCGCGCAAGGAGGGTTTCTACGACCTGCCTCTGGCCCTGCCTGAAATGAGCATGGCCGAAGTGCTTGAGGAGTTCGGCATCGAGGTCGTGGTGTGGAGGTTCCATTTCGCGGGCACAATAGAGCCCAGTGGGCACGATTCGGCAATCTTGGGTGAAAAACAAAAAAAGAGGGATTCGACGCGCGAATCCCTCTTTTGGCAAATCAAGCTGAAGCGTTGATTCTATGATGCGACTTCGGGCGCGGGCTCCTCGTCCTCCTTATCACTGACGACCGGGGCGATGCCTTGGAGGACTTCGGCGGCGCGGAGGTCGATGAGTTTCACGCCTTGGGCATTGCGGCCGGTTTCGCGGATTTCTTTGATGCGGGTGCGGACCATTTTGCCTTTGTTCGTGATGAGCATGAGCTCGTCGTCGTCGCGGACGGTGAGGGCACCGGCAACGCCACCGGTTTTTTCGGTGGTTTTCATGGTGATGATGCCTTTGCCGCCACGGCCTTGGAGGCGGTATTCCTCGAAGCTCGTGCGTTTTCCGAAGCCGTTCTCTCCAGCTACGAGGAGTAGGCAGTCCTTGTTTACCACAGCTGTGCCCACGATGTAGTCGCCTTTGTCAGGGCGGATGCCCCAGACGCCGACCGTGTTGCGGCCTTGGTCGCGGAGTTCCTCTTCGGTGAAGCGGATGCTCATGCCTTCGTGGGTGATGAGGACGATCTCGTCGTGGCCAGTGGTGAGCTTGCAGTCGATGAGGCGGTCGCCTTCCTCGATCTGAATGGCGATGATGCCGCCTTTGCGGATGTTTTTAAAATCGTTGAGGTTTGATTTTTTGACAATGCCGCTGCGTGTGGCGAAGAGGATGTGGAGGTTTTCATTCCAGGTCTCCTCGTCGGTTTTCTGGCCTTGGACGCGGATGGTGGCGGCGATTTTTTCGTCCTGCTTGAGTTCGAGAAGGTTTGCGATCGAACGGCCTTTGCTGGCACGGGAGCCTTCGGGAATTTCAAACACGCGCTCGACATAGCAACGGCCGCTCTCGGTGAAGAACATGAGGTAGTCGTGCGTGGTGGCGGTGAAGAGATACTCGACGAAGTCGCTGTCCTCTTCCTTCTCGGCCTCGCGGGCGGTCATGCCGATGACGCCTTTGCCGCCGCGTTTCTGGGCGCGGAAGGAACTGACGAGCGTGCGTTTTATAAAGCCGTTGTGGGTGAGAGTAACGATGACACCTTCGTTGGCGATGAGGTCTTCGATGGCCATCTCGCCTTGCTCAGGAACGATCTGTGTGCGGCGCGGGGTGGCGTATTTTCTTTGGATCTCGCGGAGCTCGTCTTTGATGATTGTGAGGACGCGTTTCTCGCGGGCGAGGATGTCCATGAGATCCTTGATGGTGGCGATGAGGGCGTCGTATTCGCTCTTGATGCTGTCGCGCTCCATGCCGGTGAGTTGGTAGAGGCGGAGGTCAAGGATGTGGCCGACCTGCTTCTCGGTGAAGCGGTATTTGCCATCAACGATGCGGCCCTCGCTGCGGATGAGGATGCCGATTTGCTCGACGGCTTTTTGGGTCCAGCCGAGGGCCATGAGCTTTTGCTTGGCGTCGTCGCGGTCCTTCGAGTCGCGGATGATTTTGATGAAGTCGTCGAGGTTGGCGAGGGCGATGAGGTAGCCTTCGAGCTTCTCACATTCGACTTCGGCTTCGTTGAGAAGGAAGCGGGTGCGGCGCAGAATGACTTCACGGCGGTGCTCGATGTAGCAGGTGTTGGCGTCCTTCAGCGAAAGGAGCTTTGGCTTGCCGCGGTCGATCGCGAGCATGTTCGTGCTGAAAGAAGACTCCAGCGCGGTGTGCTTGTAGAGATTGTTGATGATGACCTTCGGATTGCCGTCACGCTTCAGATCGATGACAACGCGGGTGTCCTCGGCGCTCTCGTCGCGCACATCGCTGATGCCGGTGAGGACTTTCTCCGTCACGAGTTCGGCGATGCGTTTGACCAACTCGGCGCGGTTCACATTGTAGGGAATCTCCGTGATGACGATGCTCTCGCGTCCGCCCTTGCCTTCCTCGACGCCCATGCGGCCACGCACGCGCACGGATCCGCGACCAGTCTCGAAATACGAGCGAATGCCGGTCATGCCTTGAATCAGGCAGCCAGTCGGGAAGTCCGGGCCTTTTACATAAGCCATGAGCCCTTCGATGGTGATCGAGGGATCATCAATCTGTGCGCAGATGCCGTCGATGCACTCGCCGAGATTGTGCGGTGGCATGTTGGTCGCCATACCCACGGCGATGCCTGTGCCGCCGTTGACGAGGAGGTTTGGGAAAGCTGCTGGAAAAACGGCGGGCTCTGTGCGGGTCTCGTCGTAGTTCGGATTGAAGTCAACCGTGCCTTTGTCCATGTCGGTCATGAGCGCTGCGCCGAGGTGCTGGAGGCGGGCCTCGGTGTAACGCATGGACGCTGGCGGATCGCCTTCCACCGAGCCGAAGTTCCCTTGGCCGTCCACGAGCATGTCGCGCATTGCCCAGGGTTGCGCCATGTGGACGAGGGTCGGATAAATCGCCTGGTCGCCGTGCGGGTGGTAGTTGCCCATCGTTTCACCGACGATTTTCGCGCACTTGAGGTGCTTGCGGTTTGGCTGGACGCCAAGTTCGTTCATCGCAAAAAGAATGCGGCGCTGCGAGGGCTTGAGGCCATCGCGCGCATCAGGCAGGGCGCGGGAGATGATGACGGACATCGAGTAGTCGAGGAACGACTTCGACATCTCCTCGGACACATTTACGAGTTCGACTTTTTCGTTTTGGGTATACATGGATTAAGTGGGCAGTGTTTCGGGAAAGAGTGGGATGTGTAGCTTTGTCGCGGCGGCACGCATACGACCATCGGTGGCGCAAAGGGGGAAGTCCCTGGAGAGGTCGCAAGCCGCGAGGTGTATGGCGTCGAGCGTCCGCAAGGCCACAGCGGGATGACAAAATTCAATTAGGGATTGGGCTCTGGAATAGACTGGAGAATCCAACGGAATGATCAAAATCTGCTCGTCAGCGACTTTCTCTTGAAAAATGCGCAATGCAGCAACGCGCTGTTTTTCGTTGATGATTTTGGTCCGCGCCTTGGAAAGCAGGGCGGATCCGACCTCGACCAGAGAAAGTTCTGATGTGTGCAGCACGATGCCGGAAAGCGCTTTTTGAAAGAAATCGCTGAGCTCTTCCCGGATCAACATTTTTACAATGATCGCGCTGTCTATATACATCACCAACCCCTGGAATCGCGGTCCTCGCGGATGATTTCTTCGGCGGTAGGGCCGCCGCGCCATGGTGGCATTTTAGCCAAGTGCGCTTCGGTTCCCGTGAATGGCTTGCCACGCCTCTTGGATTCTGGCGATACGATCCGCGCCTTTGGCTTGCCTCCGCTGGTGATTGTGATTTCGCGACCGCCAGCAACTAACTCGAGCAATGCAGATAAATGTGCTTTTGCGGAGCGGACGCTGATGGTCCACCCAAGATTGGGAGTCACTAAGATTTGCTTTAGAACAGGTGAAGGCTTGTCACCAAGGCTCTCGAGGTCATTGATAGATGTTTTCATGTCACAATGTAGTCACACGTGGTCACGCGCGTCAAACATCGAGACGGGCATTCAGCGCGTTGTCTTCGATGAACTGGCGGCGGGGCTCAACGATGTCGCCCATGAGGATGGTGAACATCTTGTCGGCATCGAGGGCATTTTCCTCGTTGAGGTCGACTTTGAGTAGACGGCGCTTCTCGGGATTCATCGTGGTCTCGAAGAGTTGCTTCGGATTCATTTCACCCAGACCTTTGAATCGCTGGATCGAGAGGCCGCGTTTGCCGATTTCGATGATCTTGGTGAGGATTTCAGGAATCGAGAAAACCGGTTGCGAGCTGGCTTTGTCGCCTTCGCCTTCGAGGAGTTCAAAGAGGGGTTTGTCCTGATTCGAGAAATGCTCGACCTTGAGGCCCTTCTTGCCGATTTCATCGATGAGTTTTTGCACGGGGTGCGACTCGTGGAGTTCGACGAGGCGGGCGCGGCGGTGTGTGGCGGGATCGGCTTTCTTGGCCTTTTCGACCGGCTTCTCAGTGGCCTCGCCTTCGACTGGTGCCTCGGCGGGTTCGATGTCGAAGAGGTTGAGGTCGGGATTTTCCAAATGGAATTCGCGCACCTGGTCTTCACCAGGAAAATAGGTGACCCACTCGGTGTTACCTTCTCGGACTTTCAATAGGTAGGTCGGAAGTGCGCCGGTCTTGGGATCGCGCTCGCCGAGGTAGGCTTCGAAGTCACCGCCATGGCGGCGGATCGAGTCGCTGAACTTTGACAAACGCTGGAGGAGTTCGAGCATTTCACGCAGTTGGGCGGGCGTGAATGTTTTTCCGTCGGCGAGGTTTTTCAACTTCACCTCGTCAGCACCGAGCGAGATCAGGATTTTGTTAAGCGCGGCGTCGTCGTCCACATACTCCTCGCGCTTCTTGCGCTTGATGAGATAGAGCGGCGGGCAGGCGATGTAGATTTTGCCTTGCTTCACGAGTTCCGGCATCTGGCGATAGAAAAAGGTCAGAAGCAAAGTGCGGATGTGCGACCCGTCCACATCGGCGTCAGTCATGATGATGATGCGACCGTAGCGGAGTCGGGCGAGGTTGAATGATCCCTCTTGGTCGCCGGATCCAATGCCCGTGCCGATGGCCGTGATGAGAGTCTGGACTTCGGTGTTTTGAAGCACCTTGTCGAGACGGGCTTTTTCGACATTGATGATTTTACCTTTGATCGGAAGGATCGCCTGGTAGCGGCGGTCGCGGCCCTGTTTGGCAGAACCACCGGCCGAGTCGCCCTCGACGACATAGAGCTCGGTGAGCGATGGGTCGCGCTCGGAGCAGTCGGCAAGTTTGCCGGGGAGTCCGCCGCCGGTGAGAGCACCTTTGCGAACGGTTTCGCGAGCCTTACGCGCAGCCTCGCGGGCGCGTGCGGCGGTGAGGCCTTTTTCAATGACGCGCTTTGCCACGGCGGGATTCGCGTCGAAGAATGTCATCAGGCTTTCGTAGGTGATCGAGCTAACGATGCCTTCAACTTCTGGTGTGACAAGTTTGACCTTTGTCTGGGACTCGAAGCCTGGGTTCGGGTGTTTAATCGCGAGAACGCAGATGAGACCCTCGCGCACATCGTCGCCGCTGATCGAGGGGTCCTTGTCCTTGATGAGGCTGTTTGCCTTGGCGTATTGATTGATCGTGCGGGTGAGTGCCGTGCGGAAGCCGGTGGAGTGCGTGCCGCCATCCGGATTTGGGATTGCGTTGGTGAAGCACAAAATCTGGTCGTTGTAGCTGTCATTGTATTGAAGCACGACATCTACATACATGTCGTCTTTGATCTCGGTTTGGTCCTTGTTTTTGAAAGTGACCTCGCGTTTTCCGCCAATGACAATCGGCTTCGGATGGAGGAGTTGCTTGTTCTCGCCGAGTTGGCGGACGAACTCCTCGATGCCCATTTTGTAAATCCAATGCTCGGCGCGCACTGTCTCCCCGCGCTCGTCAGTGAGCGTGATTTCAAGGCCTGGATTTAGGAAGGCCAGTTCGCGCAGGCGGGCGGCGAGCTTCGCGAATTGGAACTCCGTTGTGATCGTGAAGATCGTCGGATCGGGGAGGAAAGTGATGAGCGTGCCGGTTTGTTTTTTGTTTTTGACCTCACCGATGACGGTCAGTTTTTGCATCGTCACACCGCGCTCGAAGGCCATGTGGTGAACTTTGCCGTCGCGGGTCACCTCGACCTTGAACCAATCACTGAGCGCATTGACGCACTTTGCGCCGACGCCGTGAAGACCGCCCGAGTATTTGTAGGCACCTTGGCCGAACTTGCCGCCCGCATGGAGATTGGTAAGCACGAGCTCGAGCGCGGGGATTTTGAACTTCGGATGGATATCCACCGGAATGCCGCGCCCGTTGTCTTGGATAGAGCAGGATCCATCGACATGAATCGTGACATCGATTTTCGTGCAGAAGCCTGCCAGGTGTTCGTCGATCGAGTTGTCGAGCACTTCGAAAACGCAATGGTGCAGGCCGCGTTCATCTGTCGGCCCGATATACATGCCGGGGCGTTGGCGCACGCCGGCGAGGCCTTCGAGTTTGTCGATTTTGGAGGCGTCGTATTTTTCGCCTTCGGGAATGGAGTTTTGTTCTTCGGACATCAGGAAAGTGGTCGGGATTCGGTTTGAAAATGTTTGGCGATTTGTGCCAAAGCGGCGGAAATCTTATTGGTCGGTTCTGCGGTGGACAAACCTTTTTTCTCGCAATGGCCACAGGATATTGGGATGAACGCCTTCATTCTCCACAAGATGTTGGGAAAAATCCTGCGCTCTCGAAAATTATGGTCCCTCCTCCATGAGGGCATCTGGCTTGTAATCGTGCTGGCCCTGGCGCTAGGCGCTTTCACTTGGAATCACGCGTCGGTGTTCTACGGCGGCGAGGTTTTTTACACGGATGGCGACTGCTACTCGCGCATGACACGGGTTCGCATGATTGAAGAAGGTGGGCTCCGCTCGATCAGGCATCATAATTGGGAAAACTTCCCCCAGGGAACCACGCCGCATACTACGATGCCTTTGGATGCCTTCATCGCGGGGCTTTCTCAAATGCTGCGTCCTTTTTCCGAGAAGCATCTGGCGCTCGCTGGTGCGTGGATTTCTCCGCTGCTCGGTGTGGGACATTTACTTTTTCTGGCGGTGTGGTCGGCAGCGGCACGCCTGCCTTATCGGCGCGCGATGCTGCTCATGGTAGCCGTGTCGCCGATCATCGCGCACGGCTTCCAGCTTGGTCGGCCCGATCACCAATCGCTGCTCGTGCTCTTGCTCGCCGTGGCTTTGGCGGGCGAGGTAGAGATCTGGAGGCGGGGAGCAAAGAATTGGTGGTATGTCTCTGCAGCCGCTTGGGCATTGGCTCTGTGGGTTTCGTTGTTCGAGCCGCTGATTTTGCTTGGAGTGGTTTTGCTCGCAAGGTGGCTTTGTCGAGCCCGCCGTTCGCAGGAGGAGGTCAAGAACACGGGAAGCTCGGCTGGGCCTCTGGCGCTCTTTGTTGGAATTCTTGCACTCACTCTCTGGATCGATGGATGGCGCGCAGCGGGCTTCCATCCAGCCTTTGCGCGCTGGGCCTTGAATATCGGTGAACTCCGCAGTGCGGGTTGGGATGGGATTTTTTCATGGTGCGGATGGCTCCTCGCCGTTGCGCCTGTTCTCTTGGCTTGGCGCTGGATTCGAGACCGTGAAAGGCTCTGTGGACTTTGGTTCGCGCTCTTGAGCATAGCGGCGGGTCTGAGTTTGTATCACGCGCGCTGGGGCTATTTCTTGGCTCTCCTCTTTGCAATGAGCCTGCCGTGGATTTTGCCTTCACTGCGAAAGCCCTGGCTGGCGTGGTTGGTTTTTTTAATCTCGCTCTGGCCCGTCGCAGCAGATTGGGACCGTAGACTGTATCCGGAAGATGAAGCCTTCCGCGCGCGTGTCGAAAACATCGCAGACGCGGTTGCACTGCGCGAAGCCGCGCACAGCCTTCGCGAACGCCCGGTAGGCGGCGTGGTTGCTCCCTGGTGGTTCTGCCCAGCCATCGTCTGGTGGAGCGGCCAACCATGTGTCGGCGGAACATCCCACCAAAGCCTGCCGGGCATCGTGGAGTCGTGCGAATTTTACATCGGAGAAGAGCCTGATCCGGAATTCCTCCAAAAACGCAAAGTGGTCTATATTTTGGTCTACGAGCCCGACCGCCTCATCTCGAATTCCGAGCAAATCCTCGGCCGGCAAACTGCTGGTGCCACCATTGCCGAGCGGCTTTACGCAGCCCGTGAAGAGCCGCCAGTCGGCCTAAAAAAGATTTTCGCAAACCGTTTCTTTAAAGTTTACGAAGTCGCCCCGTAGCAAAAAGTCGTGTGACAATCCCTTCTCTGGGTGTTATCGAAACATGGCAAGCGACCTTTGAAATAGGCTGCTCAGCGTCCTCATAGCTCAAGTGGATAGAGCGGGGCTCTCTATCTTAAGGCTTTACGAATAATTATCTCCTACTGAAAAGACAATTAAATACTTGACCGCACATGGGTGGATGGTCTAACTTTTGGTCTAACTAAAAACAACGACTTATGGCCTGTGTCTGGAAACATGATTCACTAAATACGCCCTACTGGGTTGCCCGCTTTACAAACCACGAGGGGAAGCGGGTAAACCGCTCGACGAAGCTCACGAACCGCCAGAAGGCTCAAGCTCTCGCGGATCGGTGGGAGTCAGCAGCAAAGCTTGCGGGACGCAGGGAGCTTGTC
>CANKXQ010000024.1 GCA_947487745.1 Spartobacteria bacterium
ATCCAATCGCGCCGCTTTTGCCCAAGCCACCGGGTGAGCGAGAGATTTTGGATGCTCTGGCATGCGGGGGGTGCGCAATTTAGGGGAGATTCAAGGCAGCAATTTCAGTTCAATCGCCGGATTCGGGTTTAGCCCAGTTCGTCTCTCCAATAGGATAGCGCTCTTGAAATACCCCCCTCCCTGCGAAGACTGCTGTTCTCTCGAAGAAACTCGTGTTATCAAGTTCGATGGCTTGCGCGTGTCACAACCGGTGTGTATGGTGACCAAGATGCGCTACTTGGATCCCAAGAACGACCTTACCTTCAAGAAGGTTTTTGGTCAGCATCCGCACCTCCTCAAGAGCTTTCTCAACGCGCTGCTGCCCTTGGAGCCTGACGCCCAGATCGAGGAACTTGAGTATCTTCCCAGCGAACTGGTCCCCGAAGTCCCGGAGACACGAAACAGCATCGTGGATGTTCGCTGTGTGGACCAAAAAAAACGCCAATTCATCGTCGAGATGCAGATGCTCTGGACCGATAGCTTCATGAACCGGGTGCTCTTCAACGCCTCGAAGGCTTATGTGAAGCAGTTGAAAACCGGTCAGGAATACCACCTCCTTCAACCCGTCTATTCGCTCAACCTCGTGGACGATACCTTCATCAAAGACAGTCCTGAGTGGTATCACCACTACCGGATTGTCCACGCCCTTGATACAGGTCGCCAGATCGAGGGGTTGGAATTCGTCTTCGTCGAGTTGCCGAAATTTCGCCCGCAGACGATGCCCGAAAAGCGCCTGCAAGTGCTCTGGCTGCGGTATCTCACCGAAGTCGGTGAGAAGTCGGCGGAGATTTCCACTGATCTCCTCGCACAGCAAGAAGTGCGCGAGGCGGTGGAATACGTGAAGGAATCCGGCTTCAGCGAAGGCGAACTGGCGGCCTACGAGAAATACTGGGACGGCGTGAGCGTCGAGCGCACGCTCCTCGCAGACGCCATCGCCGAGGGCGAAGCAAAGGGCCGCGCCGAAGGCGAAGCGAAGGGCCGCGCCGAGGGCGAGCTACTCGGAAAACAAAAAGTTGCCCTAAAAATGTTGCGCAAGGGACTCGGAGTTGAAGAAGTCTCGGCTATTGCTGAGATCGATGCGGAAGAAGTTCTCCGACTTTCGAGACTGCTCCAAGAGTTCGGCCCGGCTGCCGAAGAACATTGCGCCAGCTGAGAATCGGAAATCCGCACCTCCAAAAATTGTTTTTCGGCCACGACCTCACTCGTTTCTCGATTTTCGGAACTGATGTTCTCTCGGAGACGACTTGTGTTATACCAATCGATGACTATTAAAAGGGGTCAGAAATCGCATGAAATTGAAGCTTTATACGAACAGAATGCGTAAGAACTCCGGAAGCCCGACAAGGCAATTTTGAGGCAGTTGAAAGCTACCGCTTACAACACATTCAAGAAAGATCGCCGTATCAATATACGGTTGTCTGAACATAATATTGTTGGAATTCAAAAGGTCGCCGTGAAAAGAGGAATCCCATACCAATCATTGATTTCCGGCTTGATCCATCAGTTTGTGGAGGGCGACCTCGTAGAAAAAGCAACAAGTTAACATCGAAGACCGCCATGCTCCCGCTTTCACGCGAGTTGACGGAAAAGGGCGTGACGGGTGTTTTACACCGCCCTCCCGCTACGGATGAGGTGCTCCTTGCGGTAGGTGCGCGGGGGGATTCCGAATTGCCGGCGGAAACAGCGGGAGAAGTAGAACTCGTCCTCGAAGCCGCAGGCGTTGGCTACCTCTGAAATGGAGTTGCTGGTTTCGATCAAAAGTCGGCACGCTTCTTGAAGTCTTAACCCCAGAGCGTAACGCGCCGGGGTGATTCCCATCGCCTCATTCCAACGGCGTTGGAAGGTGGATACCGACATATTGCATTTGCTGGCGAGGGACTCCAGGTTCGGTGGCGATTGCCAGTTGGTTTGGATGGCATCCATTGCCTTGGATATGAGGGAGGAGGCGGACACATGCGGAGGCAGAAGGGTTTCCAGAATGAGTCGCTCGGCGATGCGGTCGATGCGTGCGGATTTTTCCTTGCTGGCGAGACATCGTGCCAACTCTTCAAGAAGCGGACTGAGCGCGGAGGGATTCGAGATCGGCCACACAGGCCGCGATTCCTCGATAAATCCGCATTGGACAAATCTCGGCATGAGCCCGCTGGAATAGACGAGGTATAGCTCGGTCCAGTATTCATGGGGCTCAGAGGGGCCGTATTCCAAATAATCGCCATCCAACTGTGTGATCACGCAAGGCGCCTCGACCTTCCAGCAGTGCCCCTTCCTGTGAAACTCGCCACCACCATTAAGAATCAGAGAAAAATTTGCAGTGTCGAATTGGCTGCTCACCCAACCGGTCTTGCGGGGGATGAAGCCCAGTGAACTCAGTGGCGTCATCGAACGCAATGGTCCTCCTTCCTCGTGCCAGTAATTGACCGGAAAAGACAGGTTTTTGAAAAGGTTGTCCATGGCAATTTGTGATCAAAGCCAATAAACACGCTTCAAACAATTATGAATTCCCCAAAACTCCTATTCCTTCAAGGCGGTTGGTATGGCCATAAGCCTGAACAAATCGTCCATAGATTCCATTCAGCTCTTCTATCGCGCGGTTGGCAAACAGAGACAATCACCAGCCTGGAACGCCTTGCGGACACGGACTGGCTCAAGACCTTCGATGTCATCTCACCCTGCTGGACTTGCGGGAAGCTTTCCCCTGAGGAAAGCGCCGGCCTGCGTGACGCTGTGCGAGCGGGAGTAGGGCTTGGAGGGATCCATGGCGGCATGGGGGATGCCTTCCGTGGCGATCTTGATTATGAATGGATGGTTGGCGGGCATTTTGTCGACCATCCCCATGTGGGCGATTACACGATCCGGTTGAACCAGGTCGGGGATCCGATCATGCAAGGTCTTTCGTCGGAATTTTCCTACAAGTCCGAGCAATACTACATGCTCATGGATCCCGGCGTCCGGGTGCTGGCCGAGGCGGACTATACCTTCGAGGGACGCACCTGCACGATGCCTGTCGTGTGGACAAAACACTGGGGCAAGGGTCGCGTTTTTTATTCGGCGCTGGGACATGATCCCGCCGAGTTCGATACCTATCCGCAGGTTTTCCAAATGTCCCTGAACGGCATCCTCTGGGCAGGGAACGCACTTTGATTTCCAACAAACACAACATCATGAAAAAATACAAAAACGCATCAGACATCCGCGTCGGAGTCATCGGCTACGGCGGCGCCTTCAACATGGGGCGCGGTCACCTCAAGGAAATGGAAAAGGCCGGCATGATGCCGGTGGCCGTCTGCGAGGTTGATGCCGAGCGGTTGAAAGTTGCCGAGACTGATTTTCCCGGCATTCAGACTTACTCCACGGTCGCCGAAATGCTCCGCAAGTCGGATGTGAATTTGGTCACAATCATCACGCCGCACAACACGCACGCGAAGCTCGCGCTGCAATGTCTCAAGGCCGGTCGCCATGTGGTTTGCGAGAAGCCACTGGCCATCACCACCGCCGAGTGCGACGCCATGATCGCCGCCGCCAAGAAAGCCGGCGTGGTGCTCTCGACCTACCACAACCGGCACTGGGATGGTTGCATTCTTAGCGCCATCGATCACATCAAGAAAAACAAGCGCATCGGTGAGATCGTGCGTGTCGAGGCGCGCATGGGTGAGCGAGCGCAGCCTGGCGATTGGTGGCGCGGCAGCCGCAGCATTTCCGGCGGCATCCTCTACGATTGGGGCGTGCACTTGCTGGAATACAGCCTGCAACTCATCGACTCCGAAGTGGTGGAGGTGAGTGGTTTCGCCAAGTCCGGCTACTGGGCGCCGAAAACTAAGTGGAAAAAAGACACCATCGAGGACGAGGCCAGCGCCACCATCCGTTTCCGCAACGGTGTTTGGATGCAACTCACGACCAGCGCGATCGATTCGAACAAAAAGCCCGGCACACTCGAGATCACAGGCACCGAGGGCAGCTACATTACGGACATTCGCGGATATGGCAGCGGCTACGAAGTGCGCACACGCACAGGCCAGTCACTCACCGTCGAGGAGGGCAGGCACCGCCCCGACGAATGGCACTGCTTTTATCAAAACATCGCCGATCACCTCACCAAAGGCACAAAGCTCGTCATCACGCCCGAGTGGTCGCGCCGTCCCATCCACATCATCGACCTTGCCGTGCAGAGCGCGAAACAAGGCCGCACGCTGGCTGCCAAATACCACTGATCGAACCCAACATGAAAACCGAACACGAGTGGGAAGACCCCTCGGTCAGCGGGCGCAATCGGGAGCCCTCACACACTCCCATCGGCGTTTTTTGCGACGAAGCAGAGGCGCTTCGTGGCGAGCGGATCGCGGGGCCTTTTGTGCAGTTGCTCGACGGGGAGTGGAAATTTCATCTCTCACCCTCGCCGCAGGAATGCCCGCCCGTGTTCTGGGAGGAAAACCTCGACGATTCCTCCTGGGGAACGATTCCCGTTCCCGCCAACTGGCAGCTCCAGCCTGGTTGCCCGGATCGTCCGATCTACACGAATATCGAGTATCCCTATGATCCGACCCCGCCGTTTCCGCCGGAGGCGAATCCGACCGGTTGCTACCGGAGGACATTCGAGATACCCGAAGAGTGGCTGGAGCGCGATGTGCGGCTGATCTTCGAGTCCGTGGACTCGGCGTTCCACCTCTGGATCAACGGCCTCGAGATCGGCTATTCGGAGGACAGCCGACTGCCCGCCGAGTTCCGGGTCACGCCGTTCCTGCGGCCGGGGAAGAATCAAATCACCGTGCGTGTGCTGCGCTATTGCTCTGGTTCTTACCTCGAGGATCAGGATTACTGGCAGATGAGCGGCATCCAGCGGAGCGTCTGGCTGGCTGCCCGTCCGAAAGTCCACATTCGCGATTTCCGCATCCGCACGACTTTCGATGCCGCCTACAACGACGCGGTGCTCGATGCCACGGTCTATCTAGAGACGCGCTCGCTACCGGCGCAACCGGCCGCCACCACCAGGATCACCGAATACGAAGGCCTCCATGCCTCTCTCAAGCTTCTTGACGCCTCGGGTGAACTGGTCGCTCAGTCAGCGCCAGAGACGTTCTCCGGTCAGACCGGCATGTATGGCGACGGATGCGAGAAGGGGGCGGCGAAGTTTCAGCTTCCCGTAAACGCCCCGCTCAAATGGTCGCCCGACCAGCCCAATCTCTACCGTCTGCTGATGATTCTGACCGACAGGGATGGGAACACCGTCGACTTGCAGAGCTGCCGCGTCGGGTTCCGCCAGATAGAGATCAAGGATCGCCAGGTGCTGTTGAACGGGCGGCGTCTCATCGTGCGGGGAGTCAACCGTCACGAGTTCCATCCCGAGCGTGGTCGGGCCGTGACCGAGGCGGATATGCGCCACGATATCGTGCTGATGAAGCAACTCAATTTCAATGCGGTCCGCACATCGCATTATCCCAACGACACCCGCTGGTATGAGCTTTGCGACGAGCTTGGACTCTGCGTGGTGGATGAAGCGAACCTCGAAACCCACGGAGTCGGCGGGTTGCTCTCGCTCGATCCTGGCTGGGCGACGGCCTATCTCGAGCGGGCCACCCGCATGGTGCTGCGCGATCGCAACCACCCGAGCATCTGTTTCTGGTCGCTGGGCAACGAGTGCTTCGCCGGGGCGAACCACGCGGCCATGGCCGGCTGGATCCGGTTTTTCGATCCCACCCGCCCGGTGCAGTATGAAAGCGGAAACCCCGGCGCGCTCGTCACGGACATCATCGTGCCGATGTATCCGTCGCTCGAGTGGGTGGGCGAAGTGATGGCGGACCAGCACGAGACCCGCCCGATGATCCTGTGCGAGTATGCCTACGCCAAGGGCAACGCCACCGGCAATTTTTCCAAGTTCTGGAATTTTTTGGATCGATACCCCGCCTTCCAGGGAGGCTTCATCTGGGACTGGGCCGACAAGTCGATCATGTTCACTCTTCCCGACGGACGCCGTGTCCACGGCTACGGCAACGACCTCGGAGAGCATTACAATTACACCGCGTCGTGCGCTGATCCCACGATGGTGCTGAACGGCATCGTCGGAGCGGAACTCGATCCGCATCCCGGAGCCTATGAGGTGAAAAAGTTCCAAGCCCCGGTCGGCTTCCGCATGCATCAGGGCCGGCCGCTGCGCCTCACGGTTACGAACAAGCACCACGACGCCGACCTCTCCCATCTCCGGCTGGAATGGGAGATCATAGAAAATGGCCGATCCATCCAATCCGGCACGGCCGAGTTGCCGCACGTCTTAGCCGGGACTACGGGTGATTTTGCTCTCGATACCACGGCTCCGGCGGGTGATCCCGCAGGCCGGGAGTTCTTTCTCAATGTGCGTTGCGTGCTCAATCGCGAGCTGCCGTGGGCCCCGGCCGGGCATTTGGTTGCGTGGGATCAATTCCCTCTACCCTGCGGCGCTCCCGCCCGCATCAAGCTGTCGCCGACTCCAACCGGAAAGACCGAACTGGAGCGCTCCGGGGGCCGCATCCGCGTTTCCGCATCCTCGGCTTGCTGGGAATGGGAGGAATCCACCGGCCTGCTCCGATCGTGGTCCGCGGGTTCGCGCGAACTGCTCGCGCAGCCGGTCGTCGAAATGCTGCACCGCGCTCCGACTGACAACGACTTCCTGCTCTCGAAGAAGATAAGCTATTTGAAAGACTGGGAAGCCGCCGGGCTCATCCCGCAACAACGCCGTCTCACCGGCATTTCCACAGCCCTCTGCGACGACGGCTCGGCGGTCGTCAGTGTCGGGAGCGTTTTGGGAAATGACGCCCACGCGATCGCCTGCACGATCCGCTGGACGATCCGTCCGGACGGCATCTTGGCATTTGAGCAAAGCGTTATCGTTCCTCCGTCGATTCCCACGCTTGGCCGCATCGGAATTCTCTTTCCGCTGGCCGAAGGTTGGGAGAACGCGGAGTGGTATGGACGCGGCCCGTGGGAGAACTACCCGGACCGCAAGGAAAGCGCACATGTCGGCCTCTGGAGCCGCCCGATAGCGGAAATGCTCGAGCGCTATCCCGTGCCAGGCGAATGTGGAGGGCGCACCGATGTGAGGCATCTCGAACTCAAGGGTGACGATGTCTCTTACCTGAGGGTGGAGGGTGATCCGTTGTTCCAGTTCAGCGCCCTGCCCGTTTCTCCCGATGACCTCATCGCGGCAAGGCACGACTGGGAACTGATTCCGCGCAAGGAGACCTTTCTCCTTCTCGACGGCTTCCACATGGGCCTGGGAGGGGATACCGGTTGGACCCGCAATGTGCATCCCGAATACCTCCTCGGCCCCGGAACCTACCGCTGGGCGGCGACGATGGCATTGGAATAAATCATGAAAACAAACAGGCCGCACCCCACGCCGCCTCAAGTCGCGCATCACGCACGCGAGTTTTATGGTTTTCTACATTTCACAACGAACACTTTCACCGACAAAGAGTGGGGCTATGGCCATGACTCGCCGACGGTTTTCAATCCCACCGAGTTTGATGCGGATCAGTTGATTGATTCGGCAAAGCTGGCGGGGATGCGCGGCTTGATCCTTACTTGCAGACACCACGATGGGTTTTGTCAATGGCCAAGCAAGTTCACGGAGCACAGCGTTCGCAACAGTCCCTTTCGAAAAGCAAAGGCGAAGTGGTGCGCGAAGTGGAACAGGCCTGCCGACGCGCAGGACTGCAATTTGGCGTTTATCTTTCCCCCTGGGATCGCAATCACGCGGCGTATGGCAGCCCGGAATACATCACTTATTTCCGCTCACAATTGCGTGAATTACTCACAGAATCTGGTGGATTTGTATTTCGCACCGGTGGGGCGCGGCACGAACTTTCTGCTGGATTTGCCGCCGGATCGCATGGGTCTGATACCGGAAGTTGATCGCCAATCGCTGCGCGGATTCCGCAGTCACCTCGATAAAACTTTCTCGCACAATTTTGCAGCTGGCCATTCGCGTTCGATCGATTGGCAAACCATAGACGGACAGAGTCAGTGGGTGATCGAAATCAATCTGCCTGAGGCTCACCATGTGAATGTGATCGAACTTCGCGAAGACATTCGCCTCGGCCATCGCGTGGATCAATGGGGACTGGAAGCATGTGATGCCGCGAATAATTGGCAAGAGCTCGCGACGGTTCAAAGTGTCGTCGCGCGCAGGCTCGTGCGATTTGCATCGCAGTCCGCGACGGAATTCCGTGTTCGCATAACCGAGGCCAGTGATGAGCCGCTTATCACGGAAGCGGGGCTGTATTTTGAGCCTGATTTGACTGAGCATCGAGCACAAACGCCCAATGAGATTGCCGCACGCATCACGCATAAAACCGGCGGTGAAATCGTGCTGGATTTGCAGGAATCGATGCCGTTGCTTGCGGTGCGATACACGCCTGAAATTGTGCATCGCGTCAGCAAATATGAAATCGCTTTTGCGGATGTGGCCGGACAATGGCGTGATCCGATCGCCGGGGAATTCGGCAATGAGCAGTTCAATGCCGCGCCGCAGCTTGTCGCCTGCAATACCAGGGCGCGCTATGTCCGTTTCCATGCCAAGCAATTCTGCATGGGCGACGCATTGGCGGGAAATGAAATGAATGTGCTGCGGGTATGAAGACAACCGTTACCGGCGAAGATTTGAACATTCTCGTCTCCCTGGACGGGGACGATACATGGACGGGGCGCCCCCCTTTGCCGGTCCCGCTGGAGCGGGACCGTTTGCTACCTTGCACCGTGCCCGGCAGGCCGTCCCCGATCAAGGGAATCCCCTGCCATGGATCGCACGCGTTTTGAAGCAAGCCGTCCCGAATGATCCTACCTTTTAACCCGCCGCCAAATACCACTGATCAGCCCAAAATAAACACCAACATAACATGAAAACCGAACAAATCGCCGTTCAGCTCTACACGCTGAGAGACTTCACCAAAACTCCCACCGATTTCGCAGCCACGCTGCGCCGGGTCCGCGAAATCGGCTATCATGCCGTCGAACTCGCGGGAACCGCCGGCCTGACTCCAGCCGAAGCTACACAAATCGTTCACGACGCCGACTTGCAAATCTCTTCCAGCCACGAGTCTATGGAATTGATTATGAAACAACCGCAGCAGGTGGTGGATCGCTTGGGTGAGTTTGGCATCACTCATGCGGTTTATGCCTATCCCGCCGGTGTCGACTTGTCGAATGCCGCTCAGGTCGAGAAGATGATTGCTGACCTCGATGCCGCCGGTGCCGTGTTGCGCCGTGCTGGCATGACGCTGTGTTATCACAACCACGCCCACGAGTTTTTTCAACGCAATGGCCGCACCGTGCTGGATGATCTTTTCGCTCGCACCTCGCCGGAGCATCTTCAAGCCGAACTCGACATCCATTGGGTCCAGGCCGGCGGTGGTGATCCTGCCGAAGCATGCCGCCGCCTCGCCGGCCGCCTGCCCCTTCTGCATGTGAAGGATTTTACCGTCACGGCACAGGGCGAACGCCTGTTTGCGGAGGTCGGATATGGAAACCTAAACATACCGGAAATCCTCACTGCCGCCGAGGCCGCAGGATGCCAATGGTTCATCGTCGAGCAGGACACCTGCCCCGGCAATCCGTTCGAATGCATCGCTCGCAGCTTGGATTATCTCAAGGGCCTGTGCGAGTGATGCCATAGCGAAGCCCGCGACCCTGCACTCATGAAAAAACTCAAATGGGGCATTATTGGCTCTGGCGTTATCACTCATGCAATGGCCAAAGGGTTGGAGGAGTCAGAAACAGGCGAACTCCATGCAGTCAGCAGTCGCACGCAGGAGTCGTCGGACCAATGGGGCCAAAAATACAATCTGCCGAAAGGCAAATGTTACCCTTCTTATGCGGCGATGTTGGCCGACGAAGAGATCGACGCCGTGTATGTCGCGTTGATGAACGACCGGCATTGTGAGTTGACCGTTCAGGCTGCGGAGGCGGGCAAGCACATCCTCTGCGAAAAACCCCTCGCGATGAACCATGCCGAAGCGCTGCTCATGCTCGAGGCTTGCCGCGCCAGTCGAGTTTTTCTCATGGAAGCATTCATGTGGCGCTGCCACCCCGGCACGGCTGAATGGCTCAAGCTGATCCGCGAAGGCGTGATCGGCGATGTGCGCATCATTGAGGCGCAATTTAGTTTCAACATGAAAGGCAACCCGACCGGCACCCGCATGATCAACAAACTCGGCGGCGGCGGCATCATGGATGTCGGTTGCTACACGGTCAGCGCGGCGAGAGCCATTGCCGGCAACGCCCAGGGGAAAGATTTTGCTGAACCGATCGAGATGCAGGGTTACGGCCATGTCAGCGAGACCGGCGTCGATGAATGGGCTACGGCCACGATGCGGTTTTCGGGAAACGTCCTTGCCAATGTTTCGTGCGGCCTGCAAGTCCATCAGCACAACCAGATTCGCATCTATGGATCGGAGGGCAATATGGTCATACCAAGCCCGTGGTTTGCGGATGGCAAGGCGATCATCAGCGTGGGCAATGAAACCCGTGAAGTCGTTCACAGCAGTCCCAAATCGCTCTACACGCACGAAGTCGATATGCTCGGCCGATGCGTTCGCGAAGGCCGTCTTGAAGCCTACGCGCCAGCGATGACCTGGGCCGACAGCTTAGGTCAGCAATTAACGCTCGACCGCTGGCGCAAAGCCGTCGGAGTCGTATTTGAGGGCGAGACACTGGACAAACCACCAGGTAATCTTTCCGATCAAGTCTGTTCCAACGCGGCGAGCGAGAACAGTTGATCCTCTTCAAACCATAAATTAAAACCAAACTATGCCACGCTCCCTCACATTATTCACCGGCCAGTGGGCCGATTTGCCTATTGAAAAACTCGCTCCGATGGCCCACCAGATGGGCTACGAGGGACTCGAACTCGCCTGCTGGGGCGACCACTTCGATGTCGATGCGGCTGCTTCTTCCGCTGCATACCGCCAGCGCCTTTGGGAAATTCTCACAGATAACCAGCTCACCTGTTTTGCGATCTCGAACCACCTAGTCGGCCAAGCCGTTTGCGATCTCATCGATGAACGGCACAAGTCGATCCTGCCGCCGGATGTGTGGGGTGATGGCGAGCCAGAGGGTGTTCGCCAACGGGCTGCGGACAAGATGATCCTCACGGCAAAAGCAGCGCGGGCTTTTTTCAATGACAAACCCGGCTTTCAGAAAAATCCCCACCGCGTTGTTGTGAATGGATTCACCGGCTCGTCAGTCTGGCATTCCATTTACGCTTTCCCGCCGACCTCGCAGGAATACTGGGATAAGGGGTTTGAAGATTTCGCCAATCGCTGGACGCCCATTCTCGATGCCTTCGCCAAGGAAGATGTCGATTTTGCTCTCGAGGTGCATCCCACGGAGATCGCGTTCGACACGGCCTCCGCCGAACGCGCCTTGGCGGCTGTGGGCAACCATCCTCGGGTTTGCTTCAACTACGATCCCTCGCACCTCGGCTACCAAGGCGTGGACTATGTGCAATTCATCCGACGGTTCGCAGAGAGGATTTTTCATGTCCATGTCAAAGACGCCTGGTGGGGTCACGGCGATGGATCGGTCGGCGTCTTCGGCGGACACACGAACTTTGGCGATGCGCGTCGCGCGTGGGACTTCCGTTCGCCCGGTCGCGGCGACATCCGCTTCGAGGATGTCATCGTCGCTCTCAACGACATCCGATACAGCGGTCCGCTCTCCGTCGAATGGGAGGACATCCGGATGGATCGCATTCATGGCGCCACCGAGGCGGCCGCGTTTGTGAAAAAACTCGATTTCGCGCCCAGCGCAGTCGCCTTCGAC
>CANKXQ010000025.1 GCA_947487745.1 Spartobacteria bacterium
CGAGAGCACCTGGAGGACTTCGCCACCATCGCCGGTATCGAGTGCGTCGTCATTGGAGACAAAACCGAGGCTGGAGCTTTCCGCCACGAACTCCGTGCCAACGAGGTCTATCACCACATCGCCGGAGGATTCGTCGCTTGAGCCGCTACGAAGCGATCCGCGAGGAATGCCGCGCCGCCAATGCCGCGCTGCCAGCTTCAGGTCTTGTCGATCTGACCTTCGGTAATGTGAGCGTTTGTGACCGCGAGGCTGGAGTTTTTGCCATCAAACCCAGTGGTGTTCCCTACTCGGCCTTGAAAACCGAGGACATGGTCATCGTTGATTTTGACGGCCGGGTGGTCGAGGGGACTCTCAATCCCTCGTCCGACACTCCGACTCATCGCAGGCTTTTTCTCGGCTTTCCGGGCATCCGCTCGGTCGTGCACACGCACTCGCGCAAGGCGGTCGCCTTCGCCCAAGCGGCGCGTGGCATCCCGCTGCTCGGCACCACCCATGCCGACTACTTTCGCGGCGAGGTGCCCGTAACCCGCGCCCTCACGGCCTCCGAGATTTCCGACGCCTACGAATGGGAAACTGGAAATGTCATCGTCGAACGCTTCGAGGGACTCAATCCCTTGGAAATCCCCGCCGTTCTCGTGCGCAATCACGGCCCATTTGCATGGGGTCCATCGGGTGCCAAAGCCGTAGAAAACGCCCTCGCTCTCGAAATCGTCGCCGACATGGCCTACCATGCCCTCAGGCTCGATCCTTCAGCGCAGTCGCCATCATTGGCCCTCTCCGAGCGCCACTTCCTCCGAAAACACGGCCCCACCGCTACCTACGGGCAGACCTGATCCATTTGGAGGGCCATCCTCCGGCATGGCCCAAATTTAAAATGTAGAAGGCGGGGAACCGCTCTCGGACACCTGCTCGTCCAAAAAACTCACGAACTACGCCGCTTCGCGGCTGAAAAATGGGTCATGCGAGACGATGACCCTCCCAGATTCATGAAGCGCGCTGCCGCGCGTCAGAGCGGTTGTTTTGTAAGGTAGGGACCCCGCGACGCCGGGGTCCGACTTGCGCGGTAACGCCGCCTTTGTATCCAGTAGAGACGCCGCTTTGCGGTTGGTTGAGGAATGCAACTATTCCTTGCGAATGGTTCTGAAAACCGGTTGCAGGATGGGGTTGGGGTGTTCCTGAATCGCTGTTCCGATTATTTCGCCCTTTTCGTTGTAGATGGGCACCGCTGTGCGAATCGGTGATCCGTAGTCTATGAAGCCTTCGATCTCTGTTTGCTCGAATCCCGCTCCGTTGGTTGTCGTGCCGGTGCGGCGTGTTTCAAAGGCGGTTGGAGTGGCTGGTTGGATGACATAGCCGCCGTCAACCTGTGGAGTGATGCGTGGCGCGTCGTATTGTGTGGCTACGGGAACTTCCTGGCCTACGAACATTCTTGTCTGAGTGGGAGCACTTCCTCTCGCGGGTTCTCCGAGAAACTGATGGTTCCTGCGGATCTCCTGTTCCTCCTCTTCGTCGGGAGTCAGTGGCGGCGTCGGAGTGGGCGAAACCGTGGTGGCGTTTCCTTTGGTGGTTTGTTGGATATCCACTTCGGGAGCGGAAAAACCAGCACCCAGGCAGGAAAAAAAGGCCAACAAAATCCAGCGCGGCATGGTTTGGGAATTCATAACAATCCGCCTGTTCGCCGGCCCGGCTCAGTTGCCGTATTTGATCGAGCAGCCGTAGGCCTCGGTTTTGGGCGTGCTGATTGGTTTGCCTGCCAGGGTTTCATCGATGGCTGCGGCGACGAAATTCTTTGCTTTGGCGATGTCCCCCGGGTCGGCGGATTTTTTGTCATCAATCGCCCCTTGGTAAACAAGGATGCCGTCGGCGTTGATCACATACATCTCGGGTGTGCGCTTCGCACCATAGGCGCGGCCGGTCGCGCCCGACTCATCGATGAGGTAGGCGGTGGCGGCGGAGTTTCTTTCTTTGCAGGCTTTGATGGCATCGGCAGGTGTGGCGTGGCCTTGCAGTCCGGGTGCGGACGAGCATATCGAGAGCCACACGACGCCTTTCGCAGCGGCATCCGCTTGGAGTTTTTGCATGTTGCCGGAGCCATAGTGCTTCACGACGAATGGACATGAGTAATTGGTCCACTCGAGCACGACGACTTTGCCTTTGAAGTCGGAGAGGGACACGGACTTGGATTCACAGGTCGGGAGAGTGAATGCGGGAGCGGGTTTGCCGATTTCTGCTTCGGCATGAACCCAGGCTGTGGCTGCAAGGAGGATGAGAAGGGCTTTTTTCATAGGGCTTCAAACTACATCGCGGAGCGCCCTTGGCAAACTGCCGTTTTCACCCGAAATGGGAGCGCGCTTTTTTGAGAAGCGCCCGCAGGCTTTGAAAAATATTTCGGAGGAGTCTTGGTAAAAAAATGAGAATCGTTGCGCAGATGATGACCGCCAAGACCAAGGCGACAAGAGGACTCCAAGCCAGCAAACCCAGACCGCCGAGAACGAGTCCGTCCTCCACAAGGCTGAGGGCGATGTTCGTGAATGGCTCGGGCGAGGTGTTCGCGGCCAGGCGGGTTCCCGCTTTCGCAGTGTGGGAGGAGAAGGCCATGCCGCCGGCGAGCAGGCCCGCCACGACCTCAAACGCGGGATGTGCGTCTCCCATCGCGGCGACGGCGAGCGCGGCCGCGCCGATGGGGCGGATGAGCGTGTGTATGACATCCCACGCCGTATCGACCCAAGGAATCTTGTCGGCACAGAACTCGATGGCATAGAGCGCCCCTGCGATACAGAGGATCGTTGGATGTCCCAACACTTCCAACCCAGCGAGCGGCGAGGGGAGCGTGACCCAGTCAAAATGAAGGGCGAGTCCCGTCACCAGCACGGTGAGGTAAAGATTCACACCCGCCAGCGTTCCCAGGCTTAGGGCGACGGCGAGTGTTTTCAGGACTTCCATGAAAACTGCGGCTCAGGCCGCTGGCAGTTTGAGGCCGCTGAGCTTTTCGTAAGCCTCTATGTATTTTTCGGAGGTCTTACGAACAACATCTTCCGGCAGGGAAGGGGCGGGAGGTGTTTTGTCCCAATCAAGGGTTTCGAGATAATCCCGCACGAATTGCTTGTCGTAGCTGGGCGGATTGGTGCCGGGTTTCCAGGCATCCGCTGGCCAGAAGCGGGAGGAGTCGGGGGTGAGGCATTCGTCGATGAGGATGAGCTGACCATTCGCCATGCCGAATTCGAATTTTGTATCTGCGATGAGGAGTCCCGCCTTGGCAGCATGGGCACAGCCGTGCTCGTAGAGTTCGATAGTGTGCCGCCTCACTTGGAGGGCGAGTTCGTCGCCGAGGACCGAGCGGCATTGGTTCCAGGTGATGTTTTCATCATGTCCGGTCTCGGCTTTGGTGGCGGGTGTGAAGAGGGTTTCCGGTAGGCGCGAGGACTGCAGGAGGCCGACGGGAAGGTCGAAGCCGCAGGCTTTGCCGGTCGCGGTGTATTCTTTCCAAGCCGAGCCGGAGATGTAGCCGCGCGCGACGCATTCCACCGGCAACGGGCTCGCTTTTTTAACAATCATGGACCGCCCGCGCAGTTGTGCCTCGAAAGGTTGCAAAATCTCGGGATAGGCCTCGAAGCGGGCTGTGATGAAATGATTCGGCACGAAGTCGAGCACGCCATACCAGAAGAGGGTCATCTGCGTAAGCACCTCGCCCTTGCGTGGAATGCCGGTCGGCAGGATGCAGTCGAAGGCGGAGATGCGATCTGTGGCCACGACGAGAAGGTTTTCGCCGAGGTCAAAAACTTCGCGCACCTTGCCGCTGCGGAGTTTTGGGATTCCTGGGAGTTGGCATTCGAGAAGTGTGGTCATGTGCGGGATCAGGGTTCGGGATTGGCTTCGATGAAGTGTCGGAACCACCTTCCGGCAGGTTCCAGCTCGAGCTTCATCTCTTTTTTATTGAAACTGGTGAGACCGAAATTCGCGGCATAGCCCTCGGCCCACTCGTAGTTGTCGGTGAGCGTCCAAGGGAAGTATCCGCGTATGTCCGCGCCGTCCTCCATCGCGCGGCGCATCTGGTTCACATGCTCGCGGAAGTAGCGGATTTTTTTCTGCTCGCTCTGGGTGCCGATGCCATTTTCGGAAATGACTATGGGTTTCCCGTAGCGTTTGGAAACGGTCATGAGCACGGCGTGGAGGCCCTCTGGATCGATGAGCCAGCCGTTCTGGGTGTAGTGCGAGCTTTGCTCACCCTTCGGCCGCAAGATGAATCGGCGGGCGGAAGCGACTTGCGAGTAGTAGTAGTTCACGCCGATCAAATCCATGTTGTCCGCCACGCGGTCAAGGTGGTCGTAATTCTGGTGCTGCATCATGTTGTAGACGGCAAAGGTCGGATCCTGAGCGAATTCCCGTGTCCAATTAGGAAGCGAGTAAATGCCCATGACAAGGGCTTTCGGATTTTGTTTTTTGATGATGCCTGCGGCCTCGCGGAACATCGCCACCGAGACGGTCGTGGCCTTTTTGAGGGCGCCGGGAGTGACGAGCAACCCGGGAGGCCAGTGGCCACCGAAATAACCGATGTAAAGCGCTCCATTCGGTTCGTTCTGCGGAACCCACACCTTCACACTCGGCGAGAGCGCCTGCACCATGCAGGTCACATATTCCTTCCAGCGGGACTCCACATCCGGATGTAGAAAGCCGGATTGGGATTTTTTCTTCGAGTCGTAGAGCCAATCGGGGAAGGTGAAATGCCAGAGGGTGACGACCGGCTCGATGCCTGCGGCTTTGAGTTTGCGGGCCATTTCAGCGTATTGGCGAATCGCCTTTTCATTGAAGACCCCTGGCTGCGGCTCCACGCGGCCCCACTCGATGCCGAAGCGATAGTGGTTCACTCCAAGTTTTTTCAGTGCGGCGAGATCTTTGTCAAAACGCGACCAGGAGAAAGTGGCCTCCTCGCCGCGCGGGGGGATGTTTCCCTCCTCGGCGAAGATGTCCCAGTCGGTCTTGAAATAGTTGGGCGAGTCGGGTGATTCGCCCCGGTCTTCATTTTGGAAGCTTGCTGTGGAGGTTCCCCACCAGAAGGCCGCCGTTTTGACGGATGGCAAACCTGCGGTGGCGGCAGGTTTTTTGTAAGGTTTGGGAGGCATCACACAACCCGCAAGTGCCAAACAGGGGAGGAACCCAATCAGGGCGCGAATCGTGTTGAGTGTCATTGCGCAGGCTTATAGTTTGCGTCCATGTTGTCATCAACTTTGAAATGGAGTGCGGCTTTCCTTCTCTCCATGTCGCCGGTCTTTTTGCATGGGCAGAACGAAGGCTATGCGCAGCCGGATTCCGTTCTCCTCAAGGATGGCTCAAGCCAAAGCGGAGTGATTGTGAAGAACACGGCTGATGCGGTTTTTTTGCAACAGCGCTATCGGATTTCCGAATTCCCCAAATCTCAGATCGTCCGCATTTTCGACGGAGTCGATGTGGGTATGGAGTTCACCAAGGTCGATAAAAAGGGCGACCTTCCCTCGTGGCGCGTCATGGTGAATGACATCCGCAATAATGATGCGATCAAAAGTCTCAGGCAAATTCCGGCGACACTCATCGACAACGGCTACCTGAAAAATGTCCCCTACCTCTCTTTTCGCATCAACGACTTCATCGAAATGAATGTTTACGGGAATCCGGATGAGCCCGCCGCCATTGAGTTTGGAGTCTACGGGAAGCTCTCCTCGAGTGATAAACTCCGCCGCACACTTCGCAGTTTTATGGCGGGATTTTTGTCTTCGAGGCAGGAGGTTTCCGCTATTTATTCCATCCCTTTCAGCGGGGGTGAAAAAAGCGCGGGTGACTTCCGCATCCGCATCACGCCTCCCTCCGCGCCCGACGCTTACCGCGCTTGGTGGATTTGTTTGTATAATCCAAAGACTCTGGAGGCCGCCCGTGTCGGTGATGCAGCATACGCCAAGGCTACGATGCCTCCCGAGCAGGTTGTTGGCAGCTCCGGCAAGGTGAAGGACGGTGTCTGGAAAGATGAGTTTTCGAAGCGATCCCTTCGCGCCCACGATGGAGGTGACAGTGCCTCGCATTTTACTCTGGGATTTTTGCGTGAATCCGGCGGATGGCTCCGCATTTTTGCCCCGGGCGGCGAAAAAAAACCGCTGTAAAAAATCTGGAGTTTCCTCCAATTGCAGGCTATTGCTCCACGCACTCGTATGCCTGCTGATTACTCCTCAAAAGACCAAAGCCCGTATTTGAATTTAACCAGCGATGATGATGGTGAACTCGGCGACAAGGTGCAGCAGGTCAGGGCCGAACTTGAAAGCCTCAAGCAGAAACAGGAGGAGATCGAACGTGAGAAAGCCCGCTTGGAGGAACTCAAGAGACGGCAAGACAGCTTGGAGCAAGGCCGCTCAGACATGCTCGACAAACTCACCCGCGCGCTGGTCGTCGTTCAGCGCGAGACCGAGGAGTCGCAAAAACGCGTTGAGCAGATGCACTCCATCTACGCTTCTTTCAGTCAGCACCTCCGCCAACTCGAGGACATCAACGCCCGCTCGTGGAGCCCGCAGGATTTGCCCCGCGAGTTGAGCAAGGCGCTCAGCTCCGTCGAGGATGCCCGGGCGGAATACATCAAGTCCCAAGCAAAGCTCTCGGTTGACACCTCATCCGAGATCACTCCTTCGTCCATGATGGAAGGCGATTATCCGGTCGAGGAGGATCGCTCTTTTGGCTACTGGTTGCGCAGCGGATTTGCTTTCACGCTCCCGATACAAGTCATCGCGGTTGTTTTCCTTCTCCTTTACATCTGGTCTGCCACTACCGCGAAGTAAGCCATGCGATTTAGAAAGCCCAGCGTCTCAACAAAACTCACAGCGGAGGAACAACGCCTCTCGAAAGAGCAGCAGGCCACGCTTCGCCGCATGGAGGAGTTGGAAAAGGAACTGCAAGCCTATCCCAAGCAGATCGAGGAAAAAAAGGCCCGCAACCGCGAGCGTATCAAAATGCAAGCCGAGATGGCAGCGCCTGCCCTCTCCCTGGGTGGTGCCCGCTCGGCGCGAGGAAACTATCAACCAGCGCGCAAACTCAAGAAACTTCCCGCTCGCGAATTCAACAGCGCCCGCATCAAGTTTCTCGGTCTTTGCCTCATCCTCGCCACGATCATTTTCATGCTCTGGCGCTCGATCCCGTCTTAATCGGTCTATTTGCTTTCGTTGGCCCTCTGGAGAACCGGAGCCGGTCCTCGAAAATAAATCCACTCCGCGCCGAGTTCGGCTGCGGTTTCCAGCCAACCAGTTTCCCTGCGCAGCACAGAGCGGAGTTTGGCGAGGGGTTCCTGATAGTGCAGCCCGTGGCTCCAAAGATGGCCATCATAGCCACACACCACGGGATACCCAAGCAGGATCACTGGGTGGTTGAACAGGGGCTCCACCGCGATGCGCGTTCCGGGGGGCACATCACGCAAAGCCATGCGCGCACTGGCGAGTTCCGATCTCTTGGCCAATTCATATCCATGTCTTCCATCAAGGCCCGCCACCAGCGAGATGGCGCCTGAGAAAAAAAGTGCCACGCAGAGCGAGGCCTTGACCATCGGGGCCAGGGGCTCAATGACACGCGACCAGAGGAAGGGAGCCGCAACCAGCCAAGCCCAGATCAGGAGCTTTGTGTTGTCCCATTCCCAAGGGGCAAAGGCTATGAGGAAGCACAGGATGAAAACTCCGATCGCCACCGAGCAGAATACGCGTGATTCCGTATTCCCTTGCAGAACGCCCTTCCTGACGAGCCAGATCAAAAGTGGAAGACTGATTCCGAAATTCATGACCCAGAATTGCCATCCACCGTCGCCTTGCATCCATCCTGGCAACCAGCGCATACCCGACGCCGCCGAGAAACCGCCGGTAACGAACCAGACCGCTGCTGTCGCCGGAACGACAGCCAGAGCCACAAAGACAAGCAAAGCGAGGCGTGATTTGCGTGCAAAAAGAAAAATCGCCGCCAGCGCGAAGCTCAGGAAAAGGAAAGCGTGGACGCTGAAGAACGGCATCGTGGCATACAGTAAAATCTGCACGCTCCGGGGCAGCCCCGATCCCTCGCGAAAAAAGTCATCCCTCCAAGCGCGCAGAAGAAGGAGTCCGCAGGGCAGGGCGTAGAGGAGTCCGCGTTGCGTCACGAGCATCGTGAGAAAAAAGTTTTTCCAAGCGAGTTCGGACTGGAAGTCCTGGAGTTGTCCAGTATGCAGAATCGCAAAGCCAGCGAGGCCCCCGTTGAAAAGAAACGCCGCGATGGCAAATGCACCGCCCCAGCGCCAAAGCGCCCAAGCCGTGAGCCCCGCGCCGGCAAGGCCGGTCCAGATGAGCCCGCGCTCCACGGGGACTCCGACCAGGAGAAGCAGGCTGTTCCACAAATCCGCGCCCAGCGGGTAGCTCAATGGAACACCAGTGAGAATCGGGCTCGCAGGCCAAAACTCCACGCCGCCCGCGAAGTAGCGGATGAATTGCAAGTGCAGCGAGATGTCCCCGAGATTGTAGGGCGAGAGAATCCGCCACTCGTCGCCCACCGGATAAATGAGCCACAAAAATGCCCGAAACGAGGCGATGGCAAAGAGGGTAAACAGCAAAACATCCCATGCGCTTGCGCGAGGCGCCTCGATCTGGCGGGTTTTACAAAAGACCCAGATTCCCGCTGCAAGGCCGATCATTAATGCCGTCAAGGCCAGGTGGGAATTCAGACCCTTGAAGGCAAATGCAAGACAGATCCCGCTGACCACACTCGCTCCGGCGGCGCTGATAATGCCCGCCGCGATCTTGTCGCCACTCACTGCCCGGCTCCTTTTGATGGGATAAAGTCCGGTTCTCCGCCGAGAAGATCCTTGAACTTCCGTGCCGAGAGGTAGGCCACGCACTCCTCTTGGCCGCTGCGCAGCCGGAAGGGGAATTTATAGTAGGAGTCGGTGAATTTCTCTTCCGCTTGCGCCGCATGGGCCGCTTCGATGACCACGAAATCCGCATCCCACCTCGCCGGCGGGGAATCCTTTTTAAAATACCCAATGCGCGTGAAGTCTCCAAAAATCCAGGGAAGGGGATAGTAGCTGTCGAGCATGATGATCCCCTCGAGTTGAAATCCATCCGGTTCGCTTTTCGCCAAGGCCAGGACGGGTTCTGTGAGGCGCTCGATATCTTTGTAGGTTTGCACATAGACATACGGCTCGCTGTCATCGGTGAATCGGAAAAAATTCAGCTGGATCGTCATGTAGACCGAGGCCGCCAGCAAAGGCGCGGCAACCAGCCACACGCGGTCTCTAGCCACCCGGCCCGCCCACTCGCGCACCACTCCGCCGAGTGTCAGATAGAATGGCCAGAGCATCGAAACCACACACCATGGGGTTTTGTAGGGGATGATCGAATAGGCCAGCAGCGTTCCTCCCGCCATGATGGCCGTATAGCGGTAGCGGGCATCCGAGGGGAAAACATACCGCAGACAGGCAAGCAAACCGGCCAGTGCGGGCCATTCGTAGCGGGCCATGAGATAAACCCAATACCAATTCAGCGGCCCGACCAGATCGTAGCCGGTCTTTTCATGCCCGCCGGATTCCACGCCGGTCGAAACCCATGCGTGGAAGGTTTCATAGAGCCCGCTCAGCGAGCGGAAATCCCGGAATGTGCCCGAATAGAAAAAAACAATCACCAGCACAGCAACCCCGCCGGCGAGAACCGCATCGTCGCGCGTCCATTGCTGCCGCGCCACAGGCCACACCGGGCGCGAGGGCACGATCATTTGATAAATCCAAAGACAAAGCGCGGCGATCGCCATACAGCCGATGTGCACCACATAGGTCTCCTTCGTCAGAATCATCCCCGCAATTCCTGTCGCCACGGTGAACAGATGCCGCCGTGTTCCCGTTTGCCAGAGGCCCAACACGCCGTGGAGGAGCAGGATCGAAAAAAAAACCTGCCACGACTCATGAATCGAATACCGCCCGTAAAAAACAAAAGCCGGAGAAACGGCCATAGCCAACGCCGCAATGCGCGAGACCCCCAGACCAAAAAACTCCCGGAAACGCAGCATCGCCCACACAGCCAGAATGCTGGCAATGATCGCCGGCAGGCGCAGCGCCCAGACCTCCCGGCCAAAGAGCGTCTGCGAAAGGAACACGGCATAAAAATGCAGCGGACCGTGGTAGTTCGTCGGATCGTAGCGGTAGTAGCCGTTCATCGTCATCTGATCCGCAAACCATCCATTGATGCCTTCATCAAAGTGCGGCGGCTTGATTTCAATCAGCCAGCAGCGAAGGAAGATCGCCACGGCAAGGATGGCGATTTCAGGCAAACGGGCTCTCAGCGTGCGCAGGAACATCCGAATGGCATAACTCCTGCCCCGCCGCCGTATCAAGCCCCGTGCGCCAGGCTGATATTCTTTCTTGAAAAGCCCCGCATGGCGGATCACATTGAACTCCTTCAAATCGGGCCGTGGCTCAGCTTGGTAGAGCGCTTGAATGGGGTTCAAGAGGTCGAGAGTTCAAATCTCTCCGGCCCGATTTTTTTCGACTGGCACGGTTGCCGTCTTTGGCATTTCCAGAGATAACATGATGGCATGAGCGACAGTATCAAGGAACTCACTGCGGAAATCTGCGCCTTTCGCGACGCGCGGGATTGGGCGCAATTCCACAACCCGAAGGAAGTGGCGGTGGCTATTGCTGCGGAGGCCGGCGAGCTTTTGCAGCACTTCGTCTGGCAGGATGCGGAGCAATCGCTTGAGAGGGTTTCGGCGCGCCGGGCGGAGATCGAATCCGAGATGGCTGATGTGGCGATTTTGCTTTTTGAGATGGCGGCCAATTGTGAAGTCGACCTTGCGACCGCGATGCGTGCAAAGTTGGCGCGGAACGAGGAGCGGTATGCCGTTTCCAAGGCACGGGGCTCCAATAAAAAATACAACGAGCTTTGAGCGAAGAGACGCCGCACCGCCGCCGACCACGCTACTCGGGCAAATACCCGCGACGGTTTGATCAAAAATACAAGGAGCTCTCGCGGAATCCCGACACGCTCGCCCGCGTATTGGCATCTGGAAAAACCCCAGCCGGCTCGCATGTGCCAATCATGGTGGACGAGATTCTCGAGGTTCTTGACCCTCGATCCTGTGAGATCGCTGTCGATTGCACATTGGGCTTCGGGGGACACACCCGCCGGCTTCTTGGGCGCGTGGCTCCAGGTGGGCATGTCCTTGGACTCGATGCCGATCCGCTCGAGTTGCCTAAAACGGAAGCCGCTCTGCGTTCCGAGGGTTTTGGTGCCGAGGTCTTCACCGCAAGAAAATCGAATTTCGCCGGACTTTCTGCCGCTCTGGCGGCCTCGGGTTTTTCGGGAGCGAATGTGATCCTGGCTGATCTGGGAGTTTCCTCGATGCAGTTGGACAATCCCGCAAGGGGCTTCACTTGGAAATCAGCTGGTCCTCTTGATATGCGGATGAACCCTTCGCGTGGTGTTTCCGCCGCGCAATGGCTCTTGAAAATAACGCCGCCCGCGCTCGAGGAGGCTCTGATTGAAAACGCCGATGAACCGGATGCCGCCGCGCTCGTAGCGGGCCTTGCAGGGAAATGCCTCGAGACCACGACAGACTTGGCCGACGCCATCCGAAGCGCTCTGCCGCACCGGCCTGCCGAACTCGTGGAGAAAG
>CANKXQ010000026.1 GCA_947487745.1 Spartobacteria bacterium
CAGCGTGGGATAGGCCACACTCTCACGGGGCCGCATGGAGTTGGTATCAGCCGTCCAACGGGGGAAGCCCAGGAAAACAAGTGTGCAAGCGGCAGTAAGAAGGGCAAGCAGTGCACACGCTTTTCCCGCGCGGAGTAGATGCCGAGGCAAGGGACGCAGCGGACCGGGGGCGGGAAGCCGCATCTTGTGGAGATTCCTCGCATAGAAAAAAATCATGAGAAGTGCGCCAGCGAGCACTCCGATGGCGACGGTCGTGCCAAGTTGGGCAATGCCGGGGAGGCCGGAAAGGTTCAGGCTCAGAAACGCTGCGGCCGTGGTCACCGCGCCTGCCAAAATGCTTGGCGATGTGGCGGCCCGGAGTTCCTGCAAGGTTTCGCCGTGCTCAATGCGGCGTTCGTAGAGAATGAAGCCGTAATCGACAGTCAGCCCCGCCAGAATGGCAGCAAAGCCGACGCTGATGATGGAAAGCCCCGGAAAAACAAGCGCCGTCAATCCAAGGGCGATGGCAAAGCTGCAGCTCACATAAAAAAGCAAACCGCACAGTGGACGCAGACGCCGGTGGGCGAGGAAAAAAATGAGCCCCGCAAAGGCCAGCGAGGAAATCGACGACCAGCGCATATCCTGCTCCATGGCGCTTGATATTTCCTGCACGAACGCAGGCTCGCCGGTCCATCCCACACGGGCCGCCAGGCGTGCGGGCGAGGCGGATTGCCATTCCTGAATGCGCTTGGTTGTTTGTGCGACCCAATCTTTTGAAGGCGTTGGTGCAAGCGGTGTGACATAAAGAAGCCGCGTGCGGCCATCCAAAGAGGAAAACTCGCGGTTCGCCAGATCCGGTGCAGCGGTGGATGGCAGCGCGGAGAGGAGATTCAGCGGATCGTAGGCGAGACGCGCCAATTCCTCCGGAGCTACGGTTGTTCCCAGACGCTCGATAGCCTCCGAGGCCCGGGCACTCGCACCTGCGGGGGAGAGTTTCTCGAGTGTTGCGTGAAATTTTTCCGGCTCCTGATTAAGAAGTGCGTAAGCTGCCAGAGGCACAAGCTCGCGCGGATTCGCCGCCCATGGTGGAGCGCTGTGCACGGCCAGTGTGGAAGTGGCGCGAAGGTCATCAGCCAACGAATCAACAAGCGCGCCTGCCTCCGCCGGGTCGCTGGCCTCGACCATCACGATCAACTCGTGCGGCTGACCAAAATGCCCCAGAAAAACTTTAAGCCCGCGCACCGCCACAAGATCCGGCGGAAGGAGATCGAGCACATTGGCATCCACTCGAATGCGACCCAGGCCCAGTCCAGTCGCGAGAAGAAGCACGGCCAACAAAACCCACCGCCACCGGGAAAGATATTTGTCTAAAATCGAGCGGTTGTCTGCGGCCATAGAAGAAGCAAGGCCTCTTTATCGGCGTCCAGGTAGACCGCGTCGAGGGCGAACAAAATTTAACCCGCCCGCCGATCGGGAGTCTCACCAATCGCGCGACAGAAGCCGTCTTGCCGCGAGCGAGGGAAAGCCGGAGACTGGTGCCTGTCATGTCTGAGGATATCGAGGAATTTCTCATGTATCTGGCCACCGAAAGGGGGCTTTCCGAGAGCTACCAATTGCTCGTGCAGCGTTCCTTGGAGGCCTTTTCCGCATGGCTGGAAAAGCACACCCAGACGCGCGAGTGGCGGCGTGTCGAGCCGCAACAGATCACCGACTTTCTCGTCTTCCGCAAACGCTCCGGACTCCAAGCATCGTCCGTGCGGATCGATGCCGTGGCTGCGCGGATTTTTTTCCGTTTTCTGGTCGCCCGCCGCTCCTGGACCGAGAATCCCGCAGAGACGCTCACGCTGCCGCGCCCAGAGAAGCATCTTCCCGAGGCCCTGCATGTCGAGCAGGTGCGGAAGCTCATCGAGAGCATCGGCCCGAATGATCCGCTCGGCCTGCGCGACCGGGCGATCTTCGAGCTGCTCTACTCCAGCGGGCTCCGCGTTTCCGAACTTTGCGACGCGCGCCTCGAAAATATCGACCTCGACGCCTCGTTCATTCGAGTCACAGGCAAGGGCAAAAAGACCCGCCTCATACCCCTCGGCCAGCCCGCTTGTGAGGCCATCCGCGCCTACATCCAACGCGAACGCCCCGAACTTGTCTCCAAAAAAACCGGCGCCGAGATTTTCCTCTCGGTCAGGGGAAAAAAGCTCACCACTCCCCGCATCCGCCAACTCATCAAACAATACGCCGCCCGCGCCGGCATCGAAGCGAATGTCTATCCCCACCTCATGCGCCATAGCTTTGCCACGCACCTGCTCGGCGGTGGCGCGGACCTGCGCGTCATTCAAGAACTACTTGGCCACGCGGACATCTCGACCACGCAAATCTACACCCATATCGAAAAAAGCGGCCTCCAAGCAGTGATCAAAAAATTCCACCCGCGCGCGTGAACAGATGGCAATGTGCAGTCATTTTATCCTTCAAAAGAACGGATATCCAATCAGTATTGTTACATATCATGCCTATGCTGAACCGGATCAGAGAAGACGCCGTTGTGAAACCCTTCCACCCGCTGAAGGATATGTCCGACCACGCAGGTGCGATGAAATGCGTCTACGCCGACCCGCAGACCCTCGACCAAGCTGATTGGCTCGAGGCTGAGAAAACTCGACCCGTGCGGGCTATCGGAATGCCCCTTCACCAAACATGAAAAAGCAACCTGTTTTGGAATCACTCATCCTCACCATCCGCAACCAGAGGGTTCTGTTGGATGCCGATCTCGCCATGATTTACGATGTGCCGACCAAACGCCTGAATGAGCAGGTAAAACGGAATTTCGCACGATTCCCTGAGGATTTTGTTTTTCAGCTTACCTCTGGGGAAAAGCAGGAGGTGGTCGCAAATTGCGACCACCTTGCCCGGCTCAAATTTTCTAAAACACTGCCCTTCGCCTTCACCGAGCACGGGGCAATCATGGCCGCGTCTGTTCTGAACAGCCCTGAAGCGATCAAAATGAGCGTTTTCGTAGTGAGGGCATTCGTTCAGATGCGCGAGCAACTTGCCGCCAATACAGCTATCCTGAAAAGGCTGGCCGAGATCGACAAGACACTGCTCGAGCAAGATCGATCTCTCGGCGTCATCTGGCGGCAAATCCAACCGTTGCTCACGCCGCCACCCGCTCAACCCAAAAGACGCATTGGTTTTCACAACGAGTAGGAACAATGACCTCAAAGCGCGACATCGCTGCCCGCCTACGCAAATGCAAGTAGCATTCGCGAAGTCATTGCCATCAGCCCAATGCTCAGGTAGTCCTTCAGCGCCTAAAGAAAGGCTAAACACCATGCAACGCATCACCCTGCTTTTTCTCGCTACAATCGTCCTTTGTCTCAGCGCGTGCTCCAGCACATCCCAGGTGAATCCCGCCGTGCTCTCGGCCGCGACCTCGCGCGGCGTGGCTGCTTCGACGACATCCAAAATGTCCGCTGGCGAGAAGCTCGACTTCTCCGACATTCGCAATCTCGTCGCCAGCAATGTGCCGGATGACAAAATCATTGCCTATCTGAACAGCACGCGGCAGGTGTGCAATTTCTCCCCTAGCGAAATGTCGGCGCTGAAATCCGCCGGCGCCGATGCCCAGTTGCTCGGGTTTCTTTCAAACACACGCGGATTCTACGGCCGCTCCCCTGCTCCACAAAACGCAGGCGCCCCGCGCTCGCCCGGCCAATACACGAACTCGCGTCTCTACCAGGACGAACAACCCTTCGCCTACAACGAGCCGGCGATCGATGGCTTCTACAACTCGGGCTATGAGGAATCCCTCTACAGCCCGTTTTCATTTAACTAACCCCGCCGCAAGGCCCACCGGAGCGTGACTGCAAAAGCCCCGCTTTGGAATCAGCGCCTGCCCTTCGCGGGCTTGGCGGGCGCGGCGACTGCAGGGATTCTTGGCGCGTGGATCAGCCCACTGGGCTCGGGGACATTTCTTATTCTGGCCGTATTGGCTCTTGCCGCATGGCTACCCCTCCGCCGCAGCGCCTGTGTTTATGCCGCTGTCGCGTTTTTGTTCGCCGCTCTGCAAGTCGTGCAGACTCGCGAATCGCCGGCGGCAAGGCTCGCGGAAAAACTCGGCGGCTTGCCGCAAGTGGCCCGCATCGAGGGAATCGTTCGCACCGAACCCTCGGTGGGTGCGACTGGAAAATCCCGCTTCGTCGTGGAGGCAACGCACATCGAAATCGATGGAGAAAAAATCAACCTCCCCTGCGACATCCTGGTCGTTGTTCCCTCAAACACGCCCTCTCTGGAAGACTCCGTGCGCCTCGTCGGCAGCCTTCGTCCAATTGCCCCGCCTCGAAATCCCGGCCAATTCAACGCGAAGCGTGTCATGGAGCTTCGAGGCATCACCTGCGAACTCGTTGCCACCTCGTCGAGGGATCTCGAAATCACCTCGCCCGCCACAGGTTTCTCTCTGCCGCGCATCGCCGCATCCTGCCGAAAATGGATGGAGTCCACCCTGCGCGAAGGCATTTCCTCGGATCCCCTCGTCTGCAATCTGCTCGCCGGAATCGTGCTGGGAGTAACCTCCGACATCCCCGATGCGCTGCAAGACGAGTTCCGCCAAACGGGGACATTTCATCTTTTTTCTGTCTCTGGTTTGCATGTGGGAATGATCGCCCTGATCCTCTGGCAGGCCTTCCGAATGGCAGGAGTGGGCCGGGGCATTGCCACCTGCGTGATCATTCCAGCGCTGTTTTTTTACGCACTTCTCACAGGATGGAAACCCTCGAGCATCCGCGCGGCGACAATGACTGCGATTTTTCTGATCGGCATGGCTTCGGGTCGACAATCGATCGCACTGAATTCGCTCTGCGCGGCGGCATTCGTCATTCTGGCGCAATCGACGAATGAACTTTTCAATCCCGGGTTTCAACTCTCGTTCACCGTGGTCGCCGCGATTCTGCTTGTCGCCGGACCGCTCCAGGAGCGGATTCGCATGCGGCTGGAGCCGGATCCCTTCATACCTGTGTCGCTCTGGACGAAATGGCAAAAGAAGAGACACGAAGCAGCAGGCCACACGGCGGGCTTGCTGGCGGTATCACTGGCCGCCTGGATCGGCTCGCTGCCGCTGACGGTTTTTTATTTCCACATGGTCTCCCTTTCGGCCTTGGCAGCGAATCTCCTCGTTGTCCCGCTTTCCTTTCTCATCATGGCAACCGCTATTTTGTCGTTGGCAAGCGGCCTCGCGAGCGCGGCTCTGGCTGCGGTTTTCAACAACGCGAACCTGGCTTTCACAAAAATCCTTCTTCTCATCATCCAAGCAGCAGCGGCCTTGCCGGGTTCGTTTCTACCGATCGGAAGCTGGCAGACGGCGCCCGCCGCTCTTACGGTGTTCGATTTCGGCTCCGGTGGCGCAACAGCAATCGAAAGCGGTGGGAGGCTCTGGCTTGTGGACTGCGGGTCGCGTTGGGATTTTGAAAATGTTGTCACCCCCTGGATGCGGAGCACAGGCCACTGGCGTCCCGACACGCTGGTGCTCACACACGGCGATGCCGACCACATTGGCGGAGTGGGCAGTCTTCTCGACACGGATGCGCTTCCGCGAATCATCGACTCCCCGCTTGCCGACCGCTCGCCAGTGCGTCGCAGACTTCATGCTGCGATGGATGCCGCTGCCTTGCCGGCATCGAAAGCCCGCTCCGGTGATCGCTTTGAGATCAGCCCATCCGCATCGCTGAAAATTCTGCATCCACCGGAAGGTCTCCTTGCCGCGACAGCGGATGACAAATCCCTCGTCGCTTTGCTGGACTCGGGTGGAACACGGATACTCTTTCTTTCGGACGCCGGGCCGACGACATTTCAGTGGATTTTGGAGAACCAGAGCGCGGAAATCCCGGCCGATATTGTGATTCTGGGTCGCCACAAGTCCGGAGCGCTCCCCGAGGCGTCGTTTCTCCGAGCCGTGAATCCCTCGCTTGTCGTGGCCACAGCGGCAGGCTTCCCTTCAAACGAACCGATCGATGAGCAATGGGCCTCCATGGTGGAGAGCCTTGGCATTCGCCTCTTCCGGCAGGATCGCACTGGAGCAGTGGGGATACGCTTGGAGAAAGAAAGCTGGTCCGCCGAGGGATTTCTCGACGGTGTGACCTTCAAGCAATGACCACCCGCGTGCCTTCCGGCACGAGATCGAAAAGCTCCGCGATGTCGGCATTTCGAAGGCGGATGCATCCGTGGTTTTCCGAGAAGGACGGAGTATTGGCAGAGGCAGAGCGATGAGACAGTGAGATGCATGCGAACCTTTCGGGTTCAATGTCCTTTGACGACTTTGACAGACAGATTGCAAATCGCACAGATTCGTGAAAACAGCTTTTATTCGCGGGAACGACCACTTTCTTGAAAAATCAAGAATGAATTCCCGACCCCTCAACACAAGTCTGAGGAAACTACAGGCTCTTGAGATACTCTAGCAAAGCCTCTTTGTCCGAAGCGGGATAGTGTGGTTCCGAATTCGTGACCAGCATTGCTGTTGCCCAGCCCAGTGGTGTCGAGGACAGTAGAACCGAGAGGTTGAGTCGTGGCCAGGCCGATATTCTTGATATCATAATTTCGCCCGACCTTAAAGTTTGTTACGCGCTCAGAGGCTGGCTTAAGCAGTTCCGCCAAAGTCGGAACTGAGCCATTATGGAGATAGGGAGCCGCCGCCCAGATTCCCTGCAAGACGCGTGATTCATACGAGCCAGGAAGGTGGTCTGTGGGCGGATTGATGGACAAGTTGATGCCTGGAAATCTTTGCGTCAATGCGGTAGAATTTAATACTTTTGTTAGAAAGATACTAGCATTCCCTGTGGCCGCTACGGTTTGATTCCCAAAGACAAAACCAGTAAGCACGCCACTGGAAGAGGCTGTGCGGTTCAAAGTCTGCCAATAATAACTATCTGTGCCAACTGTCTGGACCTGAGTGCGCCAAGTATCATAAACCGGCGGTCTGGGATCGCCGGGTTCGATTCCATGGCATGACGCGCAATTAATTTGATAAAGCTGACCTCCGAGGCTGGCCTTCCTTGTGTCAATGCGCCATGGATACTTGGGCGGCCCGATCTTGGGAGTCAAATCTCCGATAACAGCCAAACCAGTATAGTTTACAGAATTTTCAGCAAGAAAGTCGGTTGGCGGCGTTCCTCCCACCGGGTGAATGAAGCCGAAGACTCCGCAGACTTCTCCAGTATTTCGTGACATGGCGTATTGCTTGTTGCCATTCACCGTTGTGCCGGCCCACTGCGTCAAATCCTGTTTATCTGAATTCCATAGAAAAGGATATCGCACTGGCTTGTCGGCGACAGCGACATTAGCGGGAATCAAGTAATTGGCTGATGGTTCTCCAATGTTTCCACCGGTCCCTCTATTAAGGATGAGGTTCAGAGCATCCAAACGCGCAATACCCCAAGACTGCGGGGGAAGTTGCTGACCCACCACGAGATTGTTCAAATCATACCACTGCTGGAGTTGATTCCTGAGCTGGGCGCTAGGGGTTTTGACTGCTCTCTGGAAGTTTCTAAATGCGTGTTCATTGGTCAATAAATGATTGACTGATAAAATCATATCATTCATAAAGGCATGCATATTTATGAATCCGGGCCCGCCATCGATCCGGAAATTCGTTTTATTGACAGTTATTTCACGCGTATGGCACGCGGCGCATGTCATGGAAAAATTTTTGGTGGGCGAATTATGGGAGGCTACCAAAAAGCCGACTGGGAGCGCTTGGGGATTTGACACGCTCTTGGCATTGGGAAGGAACCCGTAACGTTTCATCGAGTTTCGCAAAAACAGTCCACCGTTCGGCTCACGAAGGGCTTTCATCCATGAATATGGCATGATCTGTGAGCCCTGATCCGTCGTGTAAAAAGTGTTCCAGTCCCTCGATGTCCAGTTGACGCCTTGATCAAGGCGACGAACATTCTGGCCAAGTGCGACAGTAGGACTTGTCAGTGCCATGGTAATGACAACTGATGCAGCAAGCACTACTGCATGCTGAAAGGCGACCGCTAATTTTTTGATAGAACATTGCGAAAATGAAACGCTGTTCTTATTTATTTTGGAATGGCTGGTAGACATATGAAAAAATCTTAGAACGAGGGGTATAAGATCAAGTTTGCTCTGGAAGTCAAAAAAAAATGGGGGGATGCGGAAGAATTCAACGCACGCAGTGGCTGTCCGATCTATCGGCGACTTGGGTTTTCGTAAGTAGAGGATTCTATGTTCGGGCAAGCGCGATTCAGGGTCCTTGAAGTTTTTTCAGATACTCCCGAACTGCACTATCCCAGGAACCCAGCGGCGCGGCACCGGGCTCGAGGTCAAGATACAACTCCAAGACTCCTCGGGCCTCGCCCACCATCGGGTGGTTCGGATAGGACATGGTTTTTGCCATAAGCAATAGTTTCACCTCGTCCGGACGATTGAGGGCATCATCGAAAATGGATTCGGAGACGATCTTTGGCGTGTCGTATCGAAAGTAAACCTCCTCCACGCGGGAAAAATCAGAATCTTCGCAGAGATTGAGCGCGTGGGCGATGAATTGCTCTTGTGCCTCCGCGGGCAGGCCGGGCATGGCCGCCAGAAGCGCGCGTGTGGCCGACGAGGTGTCGCCGGGAGAGGTTAGAATGGAATCAAGTTGCTGTTCCCAATCAGCCAACGGCTCCGGAGTAGGTCGAGGGAACGGCGCGGCTGTGGATTCAGACTGGAATGGCTTGGAGGCGGATGGTTCCGGACTGGAAGCGGTGGGTGCCGGTTGTGAGGCCTTGAGCTTCGGCGGTTCGGGAACCGGCCACAGCAGCAGAACAGTCATGCTGGCCGCCGCCAAAAAAAACAGGACCGCTAGCGATATGAGAAAATTTTTTTGCACGGGAATGGATGGTTTTTTTCTTACCGGGTTTGAATAGGACAAATCTGTCATTTCACCATAACACTCATTGTGAAGAAGGCGATTCTTGGCTTGAAGTGGGCGCGTGCGCTCAGTGCCGCAGCCAATAATCCATCCATTTTCGGGAGAGTGCGAGGCATCGTTTCCACTTTGGACGATGTGCGGATATGGATGGGAGCGGTAGGGGTTATCTTTTTTGCCAGCAAGCGAGGCCGAGCACCTCGACATGGTCTTGATTGGCTAGGTTCTCGGCATCCACCTCTTCCGCCAGGATCGCACTGGCGCGGCGATGATCCGCTTGGAAAAAGAAGGCTTCGTCGCGAAAGGCTTTCTCAACGGAGAGACTTTCAGCCGATAACCACTCTCGCGCCCTCAGGCACCAGATCGAAAAGCTCGGCGATATCGGCATTCCGAAGCCGTATACAACCATGGCTGGCTGGCGTTCCGATGAGGTCTTCGCGATTCGTCCCGTGAAAATAAATGTATCGATCACGCGTGTTGGTATTCTCTTTGTCGAGGCCTGAGAGCCAGAGGATGCGGGTCAGAATGCCATCATGCTCGCCGCCGGGCGCAGCCAAAACACCAGTGGGCTGGCGGCTTTTGAATTCAGCCCACAACGGCGCGCCGGCACCGATTTTTTCCTGCACAGCGAAGCGCCCAGTGGGCGTCTTGAAGCTTCCGGGCTCAAATCCCACACCAAACCGCGATGTGGAAACGGGCCAGGATTTGATCAACTCTCCGCTACGCCGCAGGTCCAGCATCTGGCGGGAAATGTCCACTCGCATTTCCCATTGTTCCGAGGATTGCCGTGCGGGCATGTCAGGTGTCATAAATATCCATTATGTCAAAACCCCATAGAGTCGCAATCGTTGGCGCTTCCGGTGCGGTCGGAGTCGAAATGCTCCGAGTCATGGAACGCCGCAACTTCCCCGTAGCCAACCTCCGCCTTCTCGCATCGCCCCGCTCCGCTGGAAAAACCCTCACCTTCCGTGGCGAGGAAATCACCGTGGAGCCACTGCATTTGAATTCCTTCGAAGGCATCGACATCGCGCTCTTCAGCGCTGGCGGAGCGATCTCGCGCGACTTCGCCCACGCGGCCGTGACCAGTGGCGCCGTGGTGGTGGACAATTCCTCGGCCTTCCGCATGTCGCATGATGTGCCGCTCGTTGTTCCCGAAATCAATGGAGCGGATGTCAAAAACCATCGCGGTATCATTGCCAATCCCAACTGCACAACAGCCATCACCCTCATGGCACTGCACCCGCTGCACCGCGCCTTTGGCGTGACCCGCCTTTTCGCATCGAGCTACCAAGCCGTTTCTGGAGCAGGTGCGCGCGCCATCGATGAACTCCGTCATCAGACAGAAGCACTCGCCAAGGGCCGCCCCATCGTGAAGGAAATTTTCCCGCACCAGATTGCGTTCAATGTCATCCCGCAGGTCGATTCCTTTTTGGACACTGGCTACACGAAAGAGGAAATGAAAATGGAAAACGAGGGTCGTCGCATCATGCACCTGCCCGACTTCAAGGCCTCCGTGACCTGTGTGCGCGTTCCCGTTTACCGCGCCCATTCGGTGGCCGTGAGTGCCGAATTTTCAAAACCCATCTCGCTCGAGGAAGCCCGCACAGCCCTCAAAAATGCACCCGGACTCCAATTCGTGGAGGATGGATATCCCATGCCGCTCGACTGCGCCGGGAAGGACGACTGCTTCGCCGGCCGTCTCCGCCGCGATTGTGCGATGGAAAATGGCATCGCCTTCTGGGTCTGCGGCGACCAGTTACTGAAGGGCGCCGCCCTCAATGCCATTCAGATCGCCGAACTCCTCTAAAATGAAAATCGATCGGCTTATCTCCCTGCCACCTGCCATGTCGGCCTACTTCCCCGGCACGGCCGAGGGGTCGGGGTGGTTCGCCGCTTGCGACCCCGCCGGCAGCAAGCTCGGCTCTGGCGGAGGCGTGGCCCACTTGCTCGCCGAAGCTTGGCGCAACAAAGGCGGGAACGCGCCGTTCGAGGAATGGTGCGACTCGCCGTCTCTCAAACTCGCGCTCATGGCCGGTGGACAAAGCCGCCGCCTGCCAGCCTACGCCGCCACGGGAAAGATTCTCATGCCGTTCCCCGCCTTGCGCTGGGCGGACGGCCAGCGCCTCGACCAGACGCTGTTGGATGTGCAGATGCCCGGCTTCGGCCACATTGCCGCGCGCGCCCCTTTGCAGAGCCGGGTCATGGTTGCCAGCGGTGATGTTCTCCTGCGCTTTCCTCCAAGGCTTCCCCCCATGCCGGATGCAGACATCCTTGGCCTCGGAATGTGGGTGGATGCCCACACCGCCTCGCACTTCGGGGTTTTCTTCACCCCCAAGTCCAGTCCCGAGGAACTCGCTTTCTTCCTCCAAAAACCCAAGCCTGACGAAATCACCAAGCTCGCCGCCGACCACCTCTTCCTTGTCGATACCGGCCTCTGGCTGCTGAGCGCAAAGGCAGTGTCGGTGCTTTTCAAAAAGTGCGGTTGGAATGCCAAAGCAGGCGCGTTTGCCAAAGGTGTGCCGGATTTCTACGAACTCTACGCCGGCATGGGCCCCTGCATGGGAAGCCGTCCCGCCGCGCATGATGACGACATCGCCAGCCTGACCTGTGCCGTCGTTCCGCTGCCAGATGCCGAGTTTTATCACTTCGGCACCAGCCGCCAGATGATCGAGTCCGTCTCGGCGCTTCAAAACCGCAGCCTCGACCA
>CANKXQ010000027.1 GCA_947487745.1 Spartobacteria bacterium
GCCGAGGAATTGTGGATGACATCGGCCGCGGAGGTCCTGAGCGTGCCTGCATTGATGGTTGTAGCACCCGTATAGGTGTTTGCCCCGCCAAGGATGAGTGTGCCTGCACCGGCTTTGGCAAGGCCGAAGCCGCTGCCTGAAATGATGCCGCCCACTGTGAGGTTGCCGCCGTTGACTGTGACTTGACGGGATGCGGCCATGGAGACCGCGCCGTTGCCAAGATTAAGGTCGTTGGTGCCGGTGAAAACAAAGTCGCCATTCCAAGTTTGCGCGTTGTTTGTGGAGAGGGTAACGCTGGAGCCGCTCGTGTTGTCGAGCGTGCCGCCTGTGATCGTAAAAGCGCCAGCGCCAATGGCAGAGGCGTTGTTGATATTCAGCGTTCCGGCACCGAGGGTCGTGCCGCCTGTGTAGGTATTTGCCGCGCCGAGTGTGAGGGCGCCCGCACCGGCTTTGGTGAGGCTGTAGCCGGTGCCGGAAATGATACCGCCAACGGTGAGATCTCCGCCATTGACTGTGACGGTGCGGCTGGCTCCAAGTGCGACCGCGCCTGCCCCCATGTGGAGGTTGTTTGTGCCGGTGAAGGCGAAGTCGCCGTTCCAGTTTTGTGCGTTGTTGTTGGAGAGCGTCACGCTGGAGCCGCTCGTGTTGTCGAGTGTGCCGCCGGTGATTGTGATGCTCCCGCTCCCGGGGGCAGCGGCGCTGTTCAGGTTCAGTGTGCCCGCGTTGAGGGCTACTCCTCCCGCGAAGGTATTCGCGCCGGAGAGGGTGAGTGTGCCTGCGCCGCTTTTGGTAAGGCCGGCGGCGGATCCGGCAAGATTCGCCGAAATCGCTGTGGTGCCGCTGGAGGCAGAAATGTTGTAGGCGGAGGCGGAACTTGCGTTGGCCGTGATGGTGTTTGCACCCGCGATGGTCACACCGGCTGTGCTGACCGAGAGCGTATTGACGGTGTAGTCGGCTCCCAAGGTGTTGCTGAGATTGGATGCGCCAGTGGCGGCGAAGACGACATCGGCGTTGCTGGTGGGCGCGCCTGCGACCAGGGTGTTTCCGGCGCTGTCGCTCGTCCAGTTATTTGCCGTGCCCCAGGTCGAGCCGTTGCCGCCTTTCCAGTAGTAGAAGGCGCTGTTCTGAACGGCGACGAGCGTGAGGGCAGTGGCGGTGGAATTCAGCGAATAGCTATATCCCGTGGGAGCAGAGGCGGAGTTTAGGTTCCATATGCCGCCGTCCAGCCCGCTGGCTGCGCTGATGAGAGTGATCGGCGAGGAATAGCTGAAGGAGCCGATATCACTCAGGAAAATGGTATTATTTCCAGACAGGGTAGCCGCGCCGTTGGTGAATGTGAGCCGGTCGGATATGCCGCCGATGTCGAACCTCACTGTCGCATCACTCAAATTTAGCCCGCCATTGCTAATCGTGTAGGTGCGGCCCGTTCCATCGGTGAGGCTGATGGTCGAACTCGTCGCGTTGAGTGAGGAGATGCCGCTGGACAGAGCGTTTGCTCCGCTCAATGCGAGCGTGCCAGTCGTCACCGAGACCGCGCCACTATTGGTGTTTGATCCGCTGAGCGTCAGCGTGCCTGCGCCGGATTTGGTGAGGCTGCCCGAGCCTTGCAGCGCGCCTGCAAAAGACTGGGAGCCGGTTTCCGCCACGGTGAGTGTTTGGCTTGCGGCGATCGTAACAATGCCGCCCGTGGAGCCGCCGCCTTGGAGAGAGGCGATGGTCTCGCTGGAGTTCACATTGAATCCCACGCCGGCCGTGTTTGCGAGGGTGACTGTTCCGGTATCCGCAATCGCACTCCCGCCGCTGATGGTGAGGTTTCCGGCGTTGATCGTGGTTAGTCCACCGTATGTGTTCGATCCGGAGAGAGTGAGGGTATTGGCACCTGTCTTCGTGAGCGCGCCAGTGGCTCCTGCGATGACACCCGCGAATGTTTGGTTGCTCGTTTGATTGACCGTCAGAGTCTGGCTCGCGGCGATATTCACCGTGCCGCCCGTGCCTCCGCCACCTTGGAGTGTGCCTATGGTCTCGCTGGCGTTAACATTGAAATTCACACCCGCCGTGTTGGCGAGAATGACCGTGCCGTTGTCAGTAATAGCGTTCCCGCCGCTGATGGTCAGATTGCCGGCGTTGATGGTGGTGGAGCCGGTGTAGGTGTTGGTGCCTGCCAAAGTAAGGGTGCCGGTGCCGGTTTTGGTAAAACCAAATTCTGAGCCTGTGATCGAAGATGAGATATTTATTGTTCCAGCTGAGTTGAACGAACCTGTTTGCCCTAGAGAAACAATAAGAACTCCAGATCCAGTGCTTAAACTTGGACCAATAATGTTAAACACGCTGCCTGCAGCAGCATAAAGCAAGTCTGACGAAGTCCCTGAAACATTATTTCCCAAATTTCCTGCTCCGCCTAAAGTAAGTGTGCGATTAGTAGATCCAGTGGTATTAATAGCGATTCCGTATGATCCACTTCCCGCCGTTACATTGAACGAACCAACCGTCAGACTAGCTGTGGTCATTGTCCTATTTCCGTTCGCATTAGTTGTTCCATTATTAAGAATTGCATCATTTGAAACTGTTGGAAGGGCACTCAAACTCCAACTTCCTGTAGTTAACAGACTATTGCTGGCTCCCCCGATGTATGTATTGGCCGAGTTTTGAGCTGTGGCCGAGGCAACTGAAGCCGCAAGGATCGCGAGGAAGCTCAAAGTCCTACCCAGTTTCAAAACCGGGACAGCAAGTTTCCAGACCAGGCGAACGGGGAGGAGAGTTGGAATTTTGGATGTTGGATGTTGGATGTTGGAATAATTGGCGGTCGTGTCGGGGATGTGATGCCGATTTTCAACCGAGAGCGCGAAAAGATCGCGGGTGTCACCGGGGCCACTTGGGCCATGGAGGTGGAGGGGTTGGAATCTGGAGTCGTTGAAAGAGCATGTGGCAAGCAGGGAGAGCGAGAATTCCCTTGTTTCAGCAACGGCGGGACGCACGCATATCGCAGGCCGGTGTGTTTTAAACTGGAGCATCTTGTTGGCTGTCCTTGTTCGTTCTGGATCGGCATTTCGACCCTTTGGTTGTTTTCTTTTGGAAGCGAGATGCAGGGCGCTTCGGGGCAAAAGATTGGACGGGCGGGGAGCGGGGCAACAAAGGGAATGTTGTGACAAATTCGTCACTCATGTGACGGAATTGTCACAAAAGAAGGTCTTTGCGAAATGCCTGCAACCCTGCGCCGCAATGCGACCGGAGTCTTGTGGGGCTCTTGGCGTCCCAAGATTCAGGCGCGCAGCGGCGTTCCTGCTGGATGCAATGGCGGCCTTGCCGCAAGAGTGGGTCAAGCCGGAGGTCGACCCTCCAAGGGTTGGCGCGCTTCCGCGCGGAGTGACCATTTGGCAGAAAAGAGAGCCTTACTGGAGGAGCTTGACGATCGCCACCGTGGCAGCCATCTGGCCGATCCAGAAGAGGAACATCCATTTGATGACCTCTGTTTTCGCTTCAGCGATCTCCACACGGAGTTTGGCACCGTCTTCCTTGGTCATGAGCGTTTTTGTGAGATCCGACTCGTTCTCCCGAAGAGCCACTTCAATGCTCTCTGCGATAGCGCGGGCCTTGGGCGGCTCGATGCTGGCGGCTTCGAGGATCGAAAGGATTTTGACCGTGCTCATCAGGGGTAAACTTTGTGAGCGAAGGCATGGATTGTCAAGTCGCGCGAGGCCGGCGGCGCTTTCACGGTTTGACCTTGTTTTTGATCACGGGCAGGAGGCCGGTGCCGTCGGTGAGGTCGCCGGAGAGTTCCCAGAACATGGCGCCACGGAATTTCTGGGAATTGATGTAATCGCATTTGAGGCTGATGGATTCGCGGTCTTCGTAGGTGATGAAGAGTCCGCCTTGGAGGGTGGGTGCGTAGACCCAGGGGGCGTTTGCGATGGGGTCGCGGAATTTGCGGTAGGCGGCGGGCTGTGCGGCGAGGCGTTGCTCGATATCCCAGTAATCGAACATGCCGGTGGTGTCCCATGTGCCGGTGGCGGCTCCAGTGGCGGATTGCGCGAGGCCGTTGTTGATGTTTGGCACGCCTTTCCAGCTGAGGCCGTAGAAGGGCAGGCCGACGACGAGTTTGTCGCGGGGCACGCCGGCGGCGAGGTAGGCGTCCATCGCGGCGCGGACGGTGAGCGGGTCACCGGGGGCGCCATTCAGGGCGGCGTGGTGGTTGGTGCGGTTCTCCCACGCGCCGTGGAGGTCGTAGGTCATGACATTGATCCAATCGAGAACGGCGGCGATGGCGGCGGGCTGGATGTTTGCGATTTTGTCGGGTCCGGCCGGCGCGGCGATGGTGAGGTAGTAGCGGCGGGCATCGGCTTTCCCGGCGAGGTCGAGCTGACGGCGCAACTCGGTGAGCAGGCTGGTGAAGTTTTGTTTGTCCTCGGGGCGGGAGACATTCGATGGCAGGCCACCGCCGCCCGGATACTCCCAATCGATGTCCACGCCGTCGAAGCCGTATTTGCGAATGAAGGCGACGGCGGAGGCGGCGAATTTCTCCCGCGAGGCGGGCGTGAGCGCGATGTCGGAGAAGCGGCCGGAGAGGGTCCATCCGCCGACCGAGATGAGCGTGATGAGGTGGGGATTCTGGGCTTTGAGTTTTTTCAGTTGGTTGAAGTTTCCGCGCAACGGCTGATCCCATGTGTCGCCGGGGTAGGATTTTTCAACAGCCGCGTAGGAATCATACAAAACAACTTCACCGGCTGCGGAGATGTCCGCGAAGGCGTAGTTGATGACATTCAGATTCTTCGCGGGAATTTCGTAAACATGGTAATCGCGGCCATAAACGCCCCACTCGGCGAAATAGCCCACGATGACTTTGCTCAAATCCGGCTGGGTTGCCACAGGTGCGGGTGAAGGAGATGGAGTTGGAGTCGCAATGGGCGTCGGTGAGGGAACCGGCGTCGGCGAGGCCTTCGGGGTAGGGCTTGGCGTTGCCAATGGCGTGGGGCTCGGAGTGGGGACAACGACAGGAGTGCTTGCGGAGGCCGGGGAAAGCACAAGATTTTGCAGGACAGCCGCTGCATTGGCCGGGCTTGCGACGAAGCCGATGGCCACAGATTGACCCGGAGCGAGCGCCGCGTTCCAGGACTTGGGCGTGACCTTGTAGCGCGGCGATGTGGATTGCGTTGCGAGATTTCCTTCCCAAAGGGACGTGATGGTCGAGGGGTAATCGAAAGCCAGCGACCAGTTGGAAATGGTGGTGCTGCCTTTGTTTTGGAGGACTACTTTCACCTCCATGCCGCCGGTCCATTGGTTGACGATGGAATGCGTAACATTCAGCACGCCGCCGGTTGGCGTTGGCGTTGGCGTTGGCGTTGGCGTTGGCGTTGGCGTTGGCGTTGGCGTTGGCGTTGGCGTTGGCGTTGACTTCGGCGTCGGAGTCGGAGTCGGAGTCGGAGTCGGAGTCGGAGTCGGAGAGGGTTTGGGGCTTGGTGTCGGAGTTGGTGTTGGTGAGACCGTATTGGAAGGTTGGGTGGAGAGATTTTGAATGAGGGCGGAGGCGGCGCCTGGCTCGATGATGTAGCCGATTTCTACCGATCCACCGGCGGGTATGGTTGCGTTCCAAGATTCGGGAGTGAGAGCGTATTTCGGAGCAGAGGAGCTACTCGCGAGCTTCGCGTTCCAGATACTGGAGATTTTGCCCGGCGAGTCGAATTGCACTTTCCAAGCGCTCACGGGACTGGCGGATGTGTTTTTCAGAAGAATCTTCATCTGCGCTCCGGATCCCCAATCACTGACGAGTTGCTGGGTGACGGAGAGCAGCCCGGCAGCGGGAGAAGGCGTGGGGCTGGGAGTGGCCGCTGGGCTTGGTGTAGGGGATGGCGATGCCGCAGGGGTTGGGCAGGTGCAGCCTGTGCCGCAGCCGCCAAGAATGGTGGCTTTTTTTGGTGCGGGCGGGACGGATGTTTGGAGGGCGGGATCGAAATTGTAACCGCCAAAGTCGAGATCGCTGAGGGAGAAGAAGGCCTCGCCTGCTGGATCATCGCGTTGCCAGATGACATAAAGAACATGGCGGCCAACGCGCTGAGGAAAATTCACCGAGAAGCGGTAGGTGTTCCCATCCAACACGGCATCACCCGCCAAGGGAAGCGCTTCCAGGTCGGACCATTTGAGAGGCTTTGTGGGGTCGTATGTATTTTTCGAGATGTAAGCTTCGAAGCGGCTTGGCGAGTGCGGCACAGTGGCGGAGAAGCAGGCGTCGTAGGGACCGGCTTGAACTTTGGTGGCTGGCCAGTCCACACGCGGCAGGTCGATGCCGGCATATTTCGTGCGGCCTGCGCTGGCGAGTTGACCATCGGGAATGAGGTCACGGTAGTTGCGCTGAGGAACGAGGAGACTGACCTCGTGCCAATCGTAAAAAGCCTGCGTTCCAGCGACGGCAACCGCCGCCTTTCCGGCATCACTCGTCGGCGACATTGGGTTCTCAAGAAAAACCTCATGCACCCGGCTGATTGGATTGCCCATGGAGCCATGGGCAAAGCAGGAAACGCTGGAGACAAGAAGGAGCAATGCTGTGAGAAGGGAATTCATAAAACAACGGAGGGGTGATGGCCAAGTGAGACAATCTGCGCGGCGAATCCGTTCAATCGGGACGCATCTTGCAAGGCCAGCGGGGAGGTTTTTCTGTTGCTTTCTTATCGGCATGCAGCGATATTCGGGCATGGCAAAAAAACAGTCTCGGGAGGCGCTGGAGCAGATTGCAGCTCGATTCCGGGCGCTTTCGGAGCCGACGCGTCTGGCGATTGTGCAGGAACTCAAGTCCGGTGAACGGACTGTTGGCGAGCTTGTGGAGGCCGTCGGATTGTCCCAGGCGAATGTGTCAAAGCAACTCTCGGTGCTGCGTGGGGCGGGGTTTCTGCAACGCGAACAGCGCGGCACAAGCGCCGTTTACTCGATAAGCGATCCGTTGGTGATGGAGCTGTGCAAGCTCATGTGTGATGGGATGAACAAGCGGGCCCGCGAGATGGCGACTCCACTCACCCTGTGAGACGGCTTATGATTTAGGCTAGGCCTTTCAACATGCCGTGCCAGTAGAGTTGCGGAAGAATGTAACGTTTGAGAATCCACATGGAATACCGCTCCTTGGCTTGATTGAAGGGAAATGTCTCGCAGGGTTTTCCATCGTAGTCGAATTCGGCGAGGAGCATGCGTCCACGACGGGTGATAATAGGACACGAAGTGTAGCCATTGTAGCGCCCTGAAAGCAGTCGGCCTGCGCGGTGGGCGAGGAGGTTTTGCACCAGTATGGGAGCCTGTTTGCGAATGGCCGCACCTGTTCGGCCGGTGGGCAGACTGCTGGCGTCCCCGAGAGCGAAGATGTCCGGAAAGCGGGTGTGCTGCAGAGTGAATTTGTCCACATCGACCCAGCCAGCCTTGTCGGCGAGGGGGCTGAGACGAATGAAGTCCGGAGCGCACATTGGCGGGGTGACATGGAGCAAGTCGAACGGAATGGCGCGCCGCTCCTTGGTTCGGACATCTTCAACGATTGCTTCTCGGGCCTCGCCGCTCACCTCGACCAAGTGGTGGTGGAAGAGCGTTTCAATGCCACGGGTGGCGATAATTTTTTCCAGTGCGGGACGGTATTTATCGATGCCAGAAATCGTGGCGCCGGGAGCAATATACAAAAAGCGCGAGCGGTCGCGCAGGCCTTTCCGGCGGATGTAATCCTCCGCCAGATAGAGGATTTTTTGTGGTGCGCCGCCGCATTTGATTGCGGTCTGTGGCATGGTGAAAACGGCCGTGCCGCCAGAGAATCCATGCAATGCCCGCCATGTGGAATCGACTGTTTCGAAGCTGTAATTCGAGCAAATGCCATTTTTCCCCATCCCGGCGCGCAGTCCGGGGACGGCGTCCCAGTCGAGCTTGATGCCGGGGCAAACCACGAGCTGATCGTAGGTGTGCCGAGCCCCGTCGGAGGTGGTAACGGCTTTCTCAAACGGCTCGAAGGAGAGGGCCGCCGCGCGAATCCAAGTGACGCCTCGTGGAATGACATCCGCCTCATTGCGCTTTGTTATGGCTTTATCAACCACGCCTGCCCCCACAAGGGTCCAGAGCGGTTGGTAGTAGTGCTTGGTCGAAGGTTCGATAATCGCAATGTCCAAGCTGCGGTCTACGCGATGCAGACGGGCAGCAACGGTGATGCCGGCCGTGCCGCCGCCGACAATCAGGATATTGTGGTGATTTAAAGTCATGGGCGCATTTTCCCTTCAGCGTTTTGGGAGGAACGGAGTGAGGTTTTGAAGGAGCATGTAAAGTCCGACCGCCCACATCGCAGCGGCGAATACTTTGCGGAGGACCGGACCGGTCAATCGTGCGCGCATCGCCCCGCCGCCGAGCATTCCGAGGAGTCCGCCCGCAAGAAAAAGGACAGCGGTCGGCATCGGGAAGGCTTGCCCCTGCGCGATGTTTGAGGCAACGCCGGACACGGAAATGAGAAAAATCACCAATAGCGAAGTGGCCACGGCCCGGTGAATGGTTGTTCCGGTGACATACAGCAAGGCGGGCACAATGATGAAGCCGCCACCAACGCCGAAGAGTCCTGAAAGAACGCCGGCAACGGCACCGGCAACCATGAGTCGCGTGTGGCAACCGGGGCCGGGCTTTCCATCGCCTTGAAGAACGCAGGGGCCCACAGAATCGGCGTTTTCAGCTTTTCCCACCCACATTCTCCAGCCGACGAAATTCATGAGCACAGCGAAGCAGGAGAGAAGGAGTGAAGCGGGAAGGAAGGATCCGATCCAAGTTCCCAGCGGCGCAAAAACCATGCCACCAAGGGCGAAAACCATTCCCGACCGCAGATCAATTTCGCGTGCCTTCAACCGGAGCATGGCACCAAATCCTGCTGTGGCGCCAACAACTGCCAGACTGAGTCCGATGGCGCTCCGAATTGGAATGCCGAGACCATAAATCAACAGCGGCACTGCAAAGATCGAGCCTCCTCCCCCGGTCAGGCCGAGCGAAATTCCCACGACTAAGCCGTAAAGAAAGCCGGACAGGTCGTGGAGAATGGCGCTCATGCAAGAACAGCGCCGGGCGCGTTTTCAAATTTATCCGCCACGCAGGTGACCTCGTAACCATTTCGCGCAAGGAAGGCGCTGGCACCCGTGGCGCGTTGGCCCGTTTGACAATGGACCACAAGAGGAACCCTTGGAACCTCCGCAAGGCGATGACGAAGGCGTGTGTGGGCGATGTTGTGCGCGTTTTGTATATGGCGTCCTCCGAATTCCGTGGCCTTCCTGACATCAAGCGTGAAGTCGTCACCATTCCCGCCCAACAGTGCCGGCACGGCATGGAAATCCACGGTCTGGAATTTTGTCATTAGTTCTGCAGGAGCCTCGGCAAGGGCGGGAGTAGGAAAAAATCCCGCAATTCGATCGAACCCGATCCTTACCAGTTGGCGAACGCAATCCTGCGCGGCGTCGGCATCATCGGCGACAATGGCAATCTCCTGTTCCGGAGCAAGAAAGCTGCCTGCGAAGTCCGAAAATTTCTCCGGCGGGGTGAAGAGGCTGCCGCGAAGGTGGCCATTAAGAAATTTGGAGCGCGACCTCGTGTCCAGAACGACAAAGCCGGGTTCGCTCAGCCGGGGCAGAATTTCAGCGAGACTCATCAAACGAGCCTTCGGAAGTTCGCCCAGCACGGCAGGGCCGACTTTGTTCACATGCTTCATATTGGCGAAGTAGGCGGGCGGTTCGGGTTGTCCGCTGAGAATGAAATTCACAAACGCCTCCTCGCTTTCGTTGAGGGCCAACTTGAGCGCGGGGTTGAATTTCTCCTCGTAGCCAAAAGTGGAATTTGGGATAGAGCCAAGCGCTTTGCCGCACGCACTCCCTGCACCGTGGGCGGGCAAGACCTGAAGATGGCAGGGAAGCTCGGACACCTTGCGAAGGCTTTTATACAAGGCCCGTGCACCCTGCTCCTGAGTGCCTTCAAGCCCGGCCGCCTGTTCCAAAAGATCCGGGCGTCCAGCGTCTCCCACGAAAAGGAAATCGCCGCTGAGCATGGCGATCGGCTCGTTCGCACCGCCGCCGTGGTCGGTAACCAGATAAACCATGTGTTCCGGCGTGTGACCTGGCGTGTGCACCGCTTGCAGCTCGATGTTGCCGATTTTGAAGGAGTCCCCATCGTGGAGCGGATGGTAAGCAGGGAGGTCTTTTGCCCACTCGCTCTGCCAGTCAGGCCCACCATCTTCAGAGAGGTAGAGTTTGATGGTTGGATCGGTAGCTGCGAATTCCCGCGCTCCGCTGACGAAATCCGCGTGGATATGGGTCTCGGCAACGGCCGTGATTTTCAGACCCTCGTGCTTGGCGATTTCCTGGTAGCGGTCGATATCCCGCTCGGGATCGACGATGACGGCTTCACCCGTTCTTTGGCAGCCGATGAGGTAGGAGTATTGGGCCAAGGCGGGGTCGGAGATTTGTTTGAGAAACATGATTCTGAATTTGTTATTTGGAACTGCACGAGGAGCCTTGATTCCATGGCATGCGGGCAATGAGCATCCCCATGCCGCACCAATCCGTGGCTCCGGCGAAAATCAAACCCGCACCGACAAATCCCGAAAGCCAGATGAACGCCGGATTGACAATTTGGGAGAGGATCACACCGGTGAAGACGAGGAAGCCTGCGGCGATGCGGACCTGACGCTCGAGCGAGATGACCCGGGATGCTCCACGATTCACCGGCAGTCCGGCGGCGGCCCATGCCGATGTGCCGCCTTCCACCACGGAGCATTTTTCAAATCCCGACTGCTCAAGCTTGGTGGCCGCTTGTTTGGCGCGTCCGCCGGATTGGCACAGGATGTAAACCGGTTTGGCTTTCAAGAAGCCACCCGACGCGGCGAGCTGCGCGCCATCCAAGCGATCAAGCGGAATCAAATGCACGCCGGGCACATGGATTTGGCTGTGCTCGGCCGGTGTGCGCACATCGAGGAGTTGCGCAGCGGAGTCTGATTCAAGGATGGATTGGAGTTCGGTTGGTTGGATGTTTGTCATAGAAGAGTGGTGTGTTTTATTTATATATCGTCATACATCGATTAAAGCAACGTGTTTTTTTAACAACTGAAATCTTGCCAGTTGCGCCGTCGGGTTTTTGATAGCCGTATGCGCAAGACCAAAATCATCTGCACACTGGGGCCAGCCTCCGGCTCGGAGGAAGTCATCAGAGGGCTGCTTGAAGCCGGAGCGAATATCTTTCGTTTGAACATGAGCCACGCGACCCATGAGTGGGTGCGCGAGGTTGTGAAAAAAATCCGGCGTCTTGCAGCGGATCTGAACCTGAACTGCGGCATCCTCCTCGACACACAGGGGCCTGCGATCCGCACGGGCGACCTGCCAACGAAATTAAATCTGA
>CANKXQ010000028.1 GCA_947487745.1 Spartobacteria bacterium
AGCGTGCAGAGATCGACATGCGGAGCTACAAGCAATGTGTCGCTCACCGCCAGAAGCGGCGCGGAGTCGACAACGATGCGATCGTATTTGGAGAGTGCCTCGCTCATAACACGCTCCAGATTTTCGTAGGTCAGCAACTCGGACGGATTCGGGGCACGACCGCCGGCGGTCAGCACGCTAAGGCCGTCAATGTGCGTGGACATGACCGCGTTTTTCATCGAAGAGGAACGCATGAGCAACTCGGAGAGACCCGGCTTGCGGTTCTCGCCATAAAAAACAATCGATCCACCCGGCTTGCGAAGGTCGGCATCGATGAAGAGGGTGTTGAACCCCTGCTGGGCAAGAGTAACAGCGTAATTCGAACTACAGAATGTCTTGCCTTCACTGGGCATCGAGCTGGTGAAAAGAAAGGTGCGGGCATTTTCGTTGATGCGGTGCATCGTGAGCGACGCTCGAAGCGATCGAAACGACTCCGCCACGATGCCGGAGCGCTCTTCATTGGTCACCAGAACGCTGGCCCGGGTCGAAAGACTGAGCTTGGGAATGGCAGCAATCACATTCACGCCGGTGAACTGCTCCACCTGATCCACTGTCTTGATGCTGGTATCCAGCATGAAAAGCGCAATGGCGAGGCCAATACCGGCAGCGAGGCCGCCAAGGAGGCTCTGAATCCAAGTCTTTGTCGCGCTGGGGCGGATGGGGGCAGCGCCCACGGCCGGCTCGTGAATGCGAACCGGAGACTCGGTGAGTTGTTTGGTGATATCCACTTCCTTCAAGCGTGAAAGCACCGAGTTGTATAGGGCCTGATCGGTCTCCTGCTCGCGCTTGATATCATTATACTCGATAGATTTGGAGGTGACCTCCAGAAGTCGTCCCTCCGCTTTCTCGCGGGCGATTTTTGTTTCATTCGCTTGGACTTCGAGTCGATTGCGAGCCGTTTCAAGAAGGTTGACGGCATCATTGAGAACGCGACGAAGATCGCCTTTTGTGAGATCGATCTGGGTTTTCACGGAAATATACACGGGGTGCTTTGCGCGATAGCGCTGCGAGAGCAGTGTCAGCTCGCGCTGGCGCGCGTTCAGCGACTCGGAATACTGGGCGACTTTGGGCTCGGCGGCAACGCTTGGCAGGAAGATCAACTCTTCCACTGCACCCTTGTTGGCCCTTACGACCGCAAGGTCGCTGTCGATCTGCTGAATGCGTTTCTGGATTTCAGCCTGCACATTGGAAATCTCGGATACTTGAGCCTGAGCCGAACTGAGCATGTTTTCGATCGATGCAGCGCGCTCCCGCTCGCGGAAACTCTGCATGGCCTCCTCGGATACACGCATTTTTTTTCTCAACCGATCAGCCTCCTCGAGGAGGAACTGGGTGGCGGATTTTGATGCATCCGAGCGCCGCTCGAAGACATAGCGAATATATTCGTCGCAATAGGCATTCGCGAGCTTCACGGAAAGGTTCGGGTCTGCCGAAGTGATCATCAGGTCGATCAGGCGGGTGTTGGTGCGGTAGACAGCCGCCGACATGGAACTCAAGGCTGCGGCAACGCGGTCAGGAGAAGCGTCACGAGCGGAAATGCCCGCAGCCGCGAGAAAGCGGGGGTCTTGATCGAGCTTCAAACGCGCGGAAACACGCTGCGCAAACGGGTAACTGCGAAGCAGATCAACCACCGTATTGATCATGTCGATACTGCGAATTTGCTCATCGCGAACCTGCTCCATTTTTGAATCAAGAATGCGGGACTTGTCCTGCTCGATGAACAACACCGCACGCGCGCGGTATTTTGTTTCCACCTTGGAAAGATTCACGCCCGCATAGATGCCCCCCAGCACAACACAGAGAATGACGATCCAAAGCCTGTCTACAACGGCATGAAAATACTCGCGCCAATCAATAGCCTCCTGAATAGGAGCGGGACTGGGAGTGTGTGGTGTTTTGGTGTCTATTTCCTTGCTCATCCGAAATGATTTTCCAGTTCGTGCTGCGTGGTGTTAATACCAACTCTCGCCGACTGTTAGAATGTCGCCGGGTAAAACTTGAAAACTACCGCCCTCTGGCGACTCCAGGCGCTTGGTGTTGACTTTAATGGTCTCCACTTTCTCGCCGGTGCGGCGTTTCACGACGACATTTTTTGTATCGGCGATTCGAGTGAAACCTCCTGCCATGCCGATGGCCTCCAAAATGCCGAGTGATTCGTTGCCTTGAAGTTCGTAACTGCCAGGCCTCGAGACTTGACCGATAACGGTGATCTTTCGCTGGGTATACGAGGCAATGTTTAGATAAATCTGCGGGTCAACGAGATAATCGGCATCGTAGAGTTTCCGTATATGCTCCTGTGCATCACGCACACTCATTCCAGCGACCTTAACCTCGCCCAGAAGCGGCAACTGCACCCGACCATCCCGGGCAATTTTTGACCTCATTCCCAGATCGGGCTCGCGATATACCATGAGATCCAGGGTATCGCCAGAGGCCAAAATGTAGTCGCCCTCACCAGCCATGAGAGAGGGGATAGGAGCGTCCATGCCCATCGCGCGATCGGAGCCAACCGCTCGGGGAGCGGATGCGGGAGATTCCTGCCGGAACGCAGCAGGAGTAGCTGAAGTCGGATCAGATTGGGTTTGAGGCGCCGGAAGAACAGGCGGGGCCGCCAGAACAACCTGACTCATCGTTAATCCCGCGATTGCGGAAACAACCAAAGAACGCGGCCGAAGGGAGAAAAATGCTAACATTCGAGAGAGAAACTAAACGACAGAGATCAGAAGGTCAAATTCAAGCTCGTATTGAATGTCGTCTGCATCTGGTCACTGGTTCCCTGGCCGCTGGAAAGCTGGAATGTATTCTGCCAGCTGATCCAGTCGCGGAGACGCCAGTAGAGAGAGGCATTCGTTAGCCAGTATGAAGCTGGACCTTCCACTGGATTATTCAATTTTTCGCTCGTTAGGCTGACATATTCCGATTGCTCATAACCAGCCGAGAGAGAGAGGCTGATTCCTTTGATCAACCGCTGCGCGACTGTGCCTAAAATACCTCGCGTGATGTTATACTGGTCAGGCGACAGGCTGGAGAAGCCTTGGTTCTGATAAACAGACAGAGAAAGCCTCGTCTTCTCCCTCATATCCCAGCCAGCCACGAGACTGAAATTCGGCTTTACATCAGCACCCTGCATTCCGAATTTAGCTTTAAAATAAGTCTTCTCGGTCGGGGTGTAGTTGATTCCTAAATTATAAACTGGCCTCAATCCTGTATACTCGGGATCTGGGATATTTTGATCCAACACATAGCCCGCGCCTCCACCGGCATCGACCGATAGTTTGGGAGCGATTTGATAAGTCAGCATAATCATCGCGTCGAAAAAACGGCGCCCCTCGGAGATGCCTCCCTCAAAATCCTGCAAATCCTGACCCGCGCTCAATACAAAGCGCAGGTTGGTTTTGGGAGTGACCATGTAGTCGGTAAAAAAACTCGCACCGGCACTCAGGCTGTTGCTGTTCGGTTGGGCCGTCTCGCCAGGCGCCACCTGCGCATCAGCAGTGTTCGAATATGTCCCGGAGACCGCACCGCCTGTGCTGAGTTCATCGCTGATGATATACCGAATCGACAACCCGCCGGATGTTGTCGTCTGCCAGTTGTTCGCTCCGGCGACGGGGTCATAGCCCGTTCCGGAGGACGCACTGGCATTGAGATTCATGGAGAGCCGGCTCGTGTTGTAACCGAGGTCGAGACCGCCTGTCATCGAGAGGGGGTTTCTCTGGTTGTCGGTTCCAGCAGCCGTGTATTCGGGGTTGTAATAATAGCGATAGCCAGTCCCATAGCGGGCCGAGACATTCCAGACACCGACCTCGCGTTCATAAAGAATCCCAAGCGTGGGAGCGGAGAAGAAACTGTTTGAGTTATTAAAGTCCGTGCCGCCTCCAAAAGAGTTCTGCGAGGAATATTCCCAGCCATTCGAAAGGCCCAACTGGAAATCCAGCGGTCCAAATCGGAGACCGCTTTGAATATTTTCCGCCATGTTATCGAGAGATTCCTCGAATCCAGGCTCCACTTCCTCTGATTCGTCTTTTTTCGACTTCGCAGAGTCATCGTCCAATCCCCCACCCGGTTCAAAATACTGGGGCGTGGCCACCCGATCCTCCTGCGGTCCGGACCAACGATTCCGGAACTCGGCCTCGCGAAGGGTAAGCACACTTTGCTGAGCAGATGCGGGACATACAGACAAAACGACGAGGCAAGTGGCCAAGAGAAGAAGGACATCCCGACGAAGGTCTAGAGCAGATCGCCTGGATCTGCTTGGCTGAAGAAAAACTGTTCCATGGGGGTGCACGAGCAGGCTTGATAACACCGGAGTGGTTTTTGTCAAATCACAAAAAGACCTACCTATACCATGGTATAATTCCAGTCACCTCAAACGAAAGCAAATGAAGTGGAGCGGGTGACGAGACTCGAACTCGCGACATCAACCTTGGCAAGGTTGCACTCTACCAACTGAGTTACACCCGCAGAGTGGAAGAGTTTTCTACGATGGGCCGGATGAGGCGTCAACGATTTTTTTAAAAAAACAACACACGCAAACCCGACTCGCTCAGGCCGCCGGGATCACGGGCGTGATTCCATCCTGAAGAAACCATCCCCGCTGCCCGCCTGGGAGTTCGACATGGAACCAGCGTCCGCGGGCGGAAAGAATTTTTACAGTGGAACCTTGGTTGAGTGTGGTGATTTTTTCAGAGGCATCCTCGGAAGGCACTTTGTAGAGGGAAACGCCGGTGAGGCTCATCACCATAGCCTGCCGGGCATCTACAATGCGGGGATCGGTGAGTGCGGCGAGTAGGCAGAAAGCAAGTCCGGCTAGGAGCAGCACGGCGGCAGCGGAAAAGAGTAAAGCGCGCTTTTTTGAAAGTGCGAAAGCAGCGAGCAGAAGAAAGGCCCCAATCCAAAAGGCGACGGCGCCAATGAACACCGATGGATCAGAGGGTATTTTTTCAGCCCAGCGCGCTTGCCAACCGGAGGCGGATGGAGGAACCCCAAGCCGCGCATTGGCCTCTCGCAGGGCTTCAAGAGCTGGAGCAAAGCGGGGATCGAGAAGAAGAGAGCGCCGATAAGCCAAGGCCGCCTCGGCTTCCTTCTCGGATTTCTGAAGAGCCTGACCGAGCTCGTAGTATGCCGCCGAGGATGGAGGCGCAGACAGAAGGTGTTTTTCAAAATATGTGGCGGCGGACTCGTATTCTCCATGCGCGAGGCGGTCGCGGGCCTGCTGAAGATCATCTCCCCGCATGGTTAGAACTGTGGAGGCAAGACAAAGAAGAGCAAAGAAGGCTATGGAACTTGAATTTCTCATGCGGGGATTTTTTTCAGTGCCGAAAGAATTTTTGCCCGGGTGTCACGATCCGGAGCCTTGGTTCCGCCCACGGAGTATTTCAACTCCTCGTCGCGGGAGAGAAGGTTCGCCAGTTGGACCTTGGTTTGGTCATCTACTGCCAGACCGGCCACAAGAGCACCGGCCTCGAGCGGATTGGACTCCGTGTCGAGCGCGGTGAGAAGGCAAGCCACAGCGCGGGAGGTGAATTCCTTTTCTGGGCAGGATTCCAAGCGAGCGAGGTCGGCCTTGAGCCTTTGGATTTTTTTCCGTCGGAGGCCTGCAGGAGAAGCGGCCTGACGCCGGATCACGATCACCAAGAGTGCAAGAATCCAAATCACGCCGAGGGAGGCATTCGCCATCAAGAAAGCGGGGTGGACGAGAATCGAGGTCCAACTGGAAGCGCCACCCACCTTGCCTGCCGGTGCAGGATTTGGAGTTGAAGCAGATTCTGGAGCGTCGGTTTTTTTCTGGTCCGGCGCAGCCTCTGTCGTTTGCGCCGCAGATTGGCCAGCTCGGGCCTGCACCGGGAGCGGATTCTGTGTGAGAATTTCGTATTTACCGGTTTCGGGATCGAGGTAGCTGAACCTGATGCCAGGGGTCTGCTGCTGATCCGTGCGTGCAACGAGGAGAAACTCGTAGACCTTCTCGCCGGCATAGTTAATGGAATCCGATGACTGGAACTTCTCGCTCGGAGGGTAGGAGCGCCATTCCTCATCGCCGACAAGTGCGGGCGAGCCCATGGCCTCGAAATTCCCCTGTCCTGAAATCACAACTCGCAGGGTCACGGGATCTCCAGGACCCGCTTTTTTGGGGCTCACACTCGCCTCCATTTTGAACTTTCCAATCGCGCCGGAGAAGTCATCCGGGCAGCCCTGCTTGGGCAAAGGAGAGATTTCCAGAGCTGTCGGGGCGGTCTCGATGCCGACCTCCTGCATATTGGTGAACATACCGGGCGGGGCTATGCCGCCAAACTGCCGGAAAAAATCATCAAATCCCGCCGGGGAGCTGCCCGGAAGCTGTAAACGAGCTTCGAGCTTGGCAGGCGGAATTTCAAGAGGTCCGGATTTTGCAGGTGTGATTGCCGTCTGGAAGGCAAAAACGATGTAGTTCTCGCCATTCACGATCTGCTCACGCTTCGGGACATTGGCGAGTTTTTGGACAGTGAAGCCCTCTCCAACGAGATTCGGGCGGTCGCCGACTTCACCACCGATCGAGGAATTGAAGTAATAGCGAAATTCGGCCGGAATAACCTCGCCGACGAAGGCCTTTTTCTTGGAAAGCACGAGTTCGCCGAAATATGGCAATCCGTTGCTGCGAGGCACCTGCCCGCCTGAAGAGGGCATTTGAGGTGCAGGGGCGTTGGGCAAACCTTGCGGTGGCTTCATGGCGGACGCATCGGCGACGCTGATTCGAAGAGGATTGGTTTTAAGCGTCTTGTCTCCCACGCGGACTTCGACGGCAGGGATATCAAACTCACCAGCCTGCTGAGGGAGGACAGAGTAAGTGTAGGTGAGCGACGAGGTGATTTTGAAATTATTCATCTCGAAGCGCGTGGATCGTCCCAGGAGCTCGATGCGCAGACCGGGCACATTGAGGCTTTGAGGAACTTCAGCGGAGCGCGCGTCGCGAACGGTCACCACAATCTCCACCGGGCGGCCAACAACTGTGGCCGGGCTGCTGAGCCCGGCTGTGGCCTCCTGGGCAAAAAGAGAAACGCCGAAAAGGAAAAAAGCGAATGCGGCGACAAAAATTGTGGAAAGCCTATGCATTGGATACTTCTTACCAGTCGCGGAGGACATCTTGCGAGGATTGCTGTTGTTCGATGAGGTTCACCTTCTCCTCCTCACCACGCAGGGAGTTGAGAAGAGCGCGGGCCTGACTCGGGCTGATCTGCCCCTCCTTCTCCTCCTCGGCAGCTTCACCGGGCTGGGGCTGCTGGCCAGGCTGGGGAGTTGGTTGAGGTTGCTGCTGCTCATTGGCAGTCTTCAGCTCGCCTTCTTTTTTGTCGCCGGGAGTGGGCGACGGAGCAGGCTTGGGTGATTGGTTGGGCTGTTTGGATTGATCGGACTTATCGGTCCGATCCGACTTATCGGACTGATCTTTTTGCTGCTCGTCTTTCTTTTGTTGGTCGTCCTTTTGGTCCTTTGAGTCTTGCTTTTGTTGGTCGCTATTTTCCTCGTTCTTTGAGTCTTTCTGGTCGTTTTTCTGGTCCTGCTTTTGCTGGTCTTTTTGATCCTGCTGCTGCTTGTCCTTTTGCTGGTCGTTTTGGTCTTTTTGATCCTGATTTTTCTGATCCTGCTGTTTTTGCTGTTGCTCCTGTTTCTCGAGGTCTTCGAGGAGCTTTTTGGTGATGTCGCGATTTTGGGAAGCGAGTTTGTTGTCCGGGTTCAATCGGAGGGTTTCCTCGTAATGTTCGAGAGCGTTTTTCCAATTGGTCTTCTTGGCATCACTTTCCTTGGCAGCCTCGCCTTTTCGCACAAGGGAATTGGCAAGGTTGTAGGAAGCATCCTCGCGTAGCTTTTGGTCCTCCGCGAGGAGGGCATCTGTGAAGTGTGCGATGGCTTTTTCAAAGTCGCCGGTTTTGTAGGCGGCCGCTCCCGAGTTGAATTGGAGAGCTTTGGATGCGGGCTGATTTTTAAGCTGCTCTTGGAAGGCTGTTCCCGCCTTTTCGAAGTCGCCGTTCTTGTATTCATCCAATCCCGATTGGGCCTGGGTGCAGGGAACGAAACTTAAGAAAAGGGCCACCATCACGGAAGATCGACGGCGGCGATCACCTGGCAAAAGGGACATCGCGAGGCAGGCCGCGGCTGCGGCAAGAGGCCATTGGTAACGCTCGATCGGTTGACGGGAGCTAAAGACTCCCGTTTCGCTAAGCTCCATCGGCTCGATCCCTTTTTGAAAAATCTCACGGGCGGCATCAGGACCTATGAGCGTAAAAAATCCTCCCGTTGCTGAAGCGATTTCCTTCAACCGGGAATCGTCGAGTTTGGATGTGACCGGCTTGCCTGCGCTGTCTCGAACGAAATCCTGGCGTCCGTCATCAAGCCGGATCGGGATCAGAGAGCCTTCGGGCGACCCGATGCCGACAGTAAAAATACGAATCCCCTCGCCTGCAGCCTGCTTGGCGGCGGCAATGCCATCAGCGGCAAGTTCCTCGCCATCTGTCAAAATGATCAGCGCGCGGGTTTGTCCCTCGGCTTTGCCAAACGCCTCGCGGGCTGCGGTGACAGCAGCCGCGATGTTGGTGCCACCCTTGGGAATAACTGTCGTATCCAGTTCATCGAGAGCGTTGGTGACGGCATTGTAGTCAAGCGTGAGCGGAGCCTGCAAAAATGCGGAACCGGCGAAGGCGACAAGCCCGATACGGTCGCCCTGAAGAAGCCTGACCAAATCCTGCGTGAAAAGTTTGGCACGGGCGAGTCGGGTGGGCGCCATGTCCGTCGCGAGCATGCTGCGCGAGGTATCGATCGCCACGATGACATCGCGGCCTTTTTGTTTCGTTTCTTTTTCAATGAAGCCGTAGCGAGGCTCTGCGAGCGCCACGATCGCAAGGGCGAGGGAAGCGACAAGAAGCGACGCACGCAGGATGCGCCGCAAGGGACTCACAGATCCGGACAGTTGCTCGCGAAGGCGCACTGCGACAATTTTTGCAACAAGAGCCTGAGCTCGCTTGTGGGACCATAAAAACAGTCCCGCGATGAGCGGCAAAACCAAAAGGGCCCAGAGCCAATGCGGGGCGCCGAATGTCAGGGCAGTCGTCTCCATACGGTTTGGGAAAGCAGGATTTCAAGAGCGAGGCAAGCGATACCAGGGATGAGGAACCACATGAAGAGGTCGCGGTATTGCGCGGTCTTTTCGACTTCGACCTTCGATTTTTCCAGCTTGTCGATTTCTCCAAAAATCGAACGCAACGAGTTGGTATCGGTCGCACGGAAATACTGACCACTCGTCATGGCAGCGATTTCCTGAAGGGTCTTTTCGTCAAACTTGACCAACACATTGCGATAGACGGTTCGTCCAAATTGGTTGGTGAGCGGAAAGGGCGCCTCGCCCTCAGTGCCCGCTCCGATTGTATAAATACGGATGCCGAGCGCCTTGGCCGCCTCGGCCGCGGTGAGGGGCTGAACCTTACCGGCATTGTTGTCGCCATCCGTGAGAACCACGATGAGTTTCGTCTTCGCCTCCTTGTCCTTGAGACGGTTTGCAGCGGATGCGATTGCGGATCCAATGGCGGTGCCGTCCTCAACCAATCCGATACGCAGACGCTCGAGATTCCGGATCAGCCAATCGTGATCAAGCGTGAGCGGACTGACAAGATAGGGGCGCCCGGCAAAGGCGACCAGCCCGATACGGTCATTCGGACGCTCACGGATGAACTGTTCGGTGACGAGCTTGACCGCGTCGATGCGGTTGGCGCGGCGACTACCGATCGTGAAATCCTCCGCCAGCATCGAGCGGGAGACATCCAGCACGAGCATGATATCCACGCCTGTGGCCTGCACGCGGGTGGTCACGCGGCCGAGCTGCGGACGGGCCAGTGCCACAAGGAAGAATGCCAGCGCCAAATAGGTCAGTGCCGCCAAAAATGCCCCTGCCCGGCTGCGTCGGCGATTGCCGATTTTTGCCAGCATCGCAGTATTCGAGAATGTAACGCCTGCTGTGCCGCCGAATTTACCTTTCAGCCAGGCAAGAATCGGTATGGTGAGAAGCAGGAGCAAAACCCAAGGATGGGCAAATGCGAAGCCTGACAAGGCACTCATGCCGGACCTCCCGATTTGTCAGACTGCGCTTCGCCCCGCACCAAACGGGCGGCTATGTCCAGAAGGTCGAGCATTTCGCGCTCGCCGGCCTCCGCTCTCGCAAATTTCAGAAGGTCGGTTTTTTCGAGAAATACGGTGAGCCCCGCTTTTTCGTTATCCGTGAAAAGCGCATTTCCCCGGATGGAGTTGAGAAATTCCAATGAGGTCTGGGTGGTCGCCCCCAAGCGATGCTCAGCGCGAATATAAGTGCGGATCGAATCGGAAACCGTGACGCCGAATGCATAGGGATCGGCTCCTGAGATCCCGCTGCGCAGGGCCTCGAGCGCGGCGAGCGCTCTCTGACGATTCGTTAGCTGTGCGGGCTTGCGAACGAGGAGTTTTTTGAGCAGCCACACGATTCCGGCAAGGATCACAAGCAAAGCAACCCCGGCGGCAATCGTCATCCAGAGCGGATACGGCCAAAACCAGACAGGCCCGACGATGTCGTTCAGCGGGGCGGGAGTGGGACTTGGTGCGGCAGGGTTCATGCGGCGAGTCGGCGTTCGCGTTGATCAAAAAACGCCCGGAGCGGGATCAAATAATCTTCGGCCGTGGAAAGATGCACGACATCCACGCGCCGACTTCGCAGGAGCCGATCCAGCGTCCTCATGCGCTCTTCGTTGAGTTCAAACAAACCCCGCCGCACGGCTCGGCTCGAGGTGTTCACATCGATCTGCGCACCGGTTTCCGCATCTTCCAGAGTGACGATGCCGACATCGGGCAGCTCGCTCTCTCCGGGATCCGTGACCGGCCTGGCAACCCAATCATGACGCCTGCTGGTAACCGTGAGCGCCTTCGTAAAGTCAGGAGCCATGAAGTCCGAGATCATGAAAACCACAGCGCGGCGAGAGATGACACGGTTCATGTAATCCAGCGCTCCCGCGAGATTCGTCCCCCTACCCTTGGGCTCGAAATAGAGCATTTCGCGAATCAAACGCAGCGTGTGCAGGCGGCCTTTCTTCGGCGGAATGAAGAGCTCCACCTCATTGGTGAAGAGTAGCAGCCCAACCTTGTCGTTGTTGTTGATGGCACTGAACGCAAGGATCGAGGCCACCTCGGCGGCAA
>CANKXQ010000029.1 GCA_947487745.1 Spartobacteria bacterium
CGTCGGAATCGCCGCCAGTCCAAGAAAAATCCTCATCGATTTCAGTTCGCCCAATGTCGCGAAACCGATGCATGTCGGCCACATTCGGAGCACCATTTTGGGCGATTGCCTAGTGCGCGTCGCGAGATTCCTCGGACATGATGTCACAGCCGACAACCACATCGGCGACTGGGGCACGCAATTTGGAAAGGTCATCTACGGATGGAAACATTTCCTCAACCGTGCAGACTTGGAAAAAGACGCCATCGCCGAGTTGGTGCGCCTCTACCGAGAAGTCACCCGGCTTGAAGAAACGGACGAATCCATCAAGCGCACGGCTCGCGAGGAACTCGTCAAACTCCAGGCCGGTGATGCCGAAAACCTCGCTATCTGGAAGCAGACGGTCGAACTCTCATGGCGCGAATTTGAAAAACTCTACGACCTCCTCGATATCCGCTTCGACGAACGATTAGGCGAAAGCGCCTATAACGATGCCCTCGCCCCTCTCTGCAAGGAACTCGAGAAGCTCGGCATCGCGACCACCAGCGAGGGCGCGCTCTGCATTTTCTTTCCCGACACTCCCGCGCTCGACGGCAAGCCCGCCATCATCCGCAAAAGCGACGGCGGTTTTCTCTACGCTACAACAGACCTTGCGACCATCGAGTATCGCATCAAGCACTGGCATCCCGATGCCATCTGGTATGTCGTGGGCGTTCCACAGGCCCTGCATTTCCAACAAATCTTCGCAGCCGCAAAAATGATGGGCATCGAGTGCGAGCTGAAACATATCGGCTTCGGAAGCATCCTCGGTGAGGACCGCAAGATCATGAAGACCCGCTCCGGCGAAAATGTCGGTCTGGCCGAAGTTCTGCATGAAGCCATCGAGCGCGCCCGCCGCATTATCGCGGCACGCGCTGACCAGTTGCCACCGGATGAAGCGGAGTCCACCGCCCGCCTCATCGGCCTTGGCGCGGTGAAATACGCCGAACTCTCCCAAAACCGCCTCACGGACTACGTCTTCTCCTGGGACAAGCTCCTCGCCTTCGAGGGAAACACCGCACCTTACCTGCAAAACGCGTATGTTCGCATCCGCTCGATCTTCCGCCGGGCAGAGGAACCGGCCAATCCCACAACGCCTATTTTCCTGAACGAGCCTGCGGAGCGCGCCTTAGGGCTCAAATTGCTTCAATACGCCGAGACGGTCCCTCTCGTGTTGGAGGAATTCCGCCCAAACATTCTCGCCAATTACCTCTACGAGTTGGCTAATACCTACCACTCGTTCTACGAAGCCTGTCCGGTCATCAAGGCGGACGCCGCAAATCGGGCCAGCAGGCTCTTGCTCAGCGACATCACGGCGCGCACACTCGCCCACGGACTCGGTCTCCTCGGCATCGGCTGCCCGGAGCGGATGTAAAATCCAAGCAGCGCTTCATTACGAAATTGTCACGCTGAAAGATTGGCAACCGCTGTCGAGGTCAGCTTAAAACACGCTTGCCATGGATATTCTTGCCACCGCCTACACCGATCCAACCTTCCTGACCTTTTTCTTCCTCGCCCTTGCCATCGGCATGGCGCTGGGCTTCGAGTTCGTGAACGGTTTCCACGATACGGCCAACGCCGTCGCAACTGTCATCTACACCCATACGCTCAAACCGACACCGGCCGTCATTTGGTCCGGCATCTGGAATCTCATCGGCGTGCTCACATCCTCCGGTGCCGTGGCTTTCGGCATCGTAGCCCTCCTCCCAGTGGAGCTGGTGCTGAATGTCGGTTCGGCCGCCGGATTCGCTATGGTTTTTTCACTACTTGTTTCAGCCATAGTCTGGAACCTCGGGACTTGGTGGCTCGGACTCCCCGCCTCGAGTTCCCACACCCTCATTGGATCGATCATTGGAGTTGGCCTCGCGAACGCCCTCATCGGCCCAAGCCACTCGATCACCGAAGGCGTCAACTGGGCCAAGGCGATGGATGTCGGACTCGGACTCCTCATTTCGCCCATCATAGGATTTGCCGCTGCCGCCTTGATCCTGATTACACTGAAAATTCTCGTCCGGAATCCCGAACTCTACAAAGCACCGGAAGGAAACAAGGCCCCGCCACTCTGGATTCGCGGCATCCTCATGCTCACCTGCACCGGAGTCAGCTTCGCACATGGTTCCAACGATGGACAAAAAGGAATGGGCCTTATCGTTCTGATCCTCGTTGGAATCCTGCCGGGCACCTATGCGCTAAAGATGTCGGCGGATCATTCAGCTGTCGCGGGCATCGCCTCGGAAGCCGCCTCGATCTCACAGGCCTTTGAGCGCGAGGCCGGAAAGAAAATCACCGGCGAGCAAGCAAACCAACTCCTTGCTGAATTCATCAAGCCCAATGGCGCGCCAACACCCGATGTTCTGGCCGCCCTCGCCGGAGCATGCGACGATATTTCCAACCGCCTGAAAACCGCAGAGACATTCCAAGCCCTTCCTCCAAGCCAGCGCGGCGATGTGCGCACCGACCTCTATCTCATTTCAAAATCCATCGGCAAACTCGACAAGGCCGACAGACTGAACATCGATCCCGCCGTCAAAAAAAACCAACAAACCATGGCCCGTCATGCCGACGAGCTCACCAATTATATCCCCGACTGGGTGAAATACGCCGTCGCGCTCGCGCTCGGACTTGGCACCATGATCGGCTACAAACGCATCGTGAAAACCGTGGGCGAGAAAATCGGCAAGGATCACCTCACCTACGCGCAAGGAGCATCCGCCGAAGCCGTGGCCATGAGCACAATCATGGTCGCCGACCACTTTGGCCTGCCCATCAGCACAACGCATGTCCTCTCCTCCGGCATCGCCGGCACGATGGCCGCCAACAACTCCGGCCTCCAAATGGCCACCGTTCGAAACATTTTACTCGCATGGGTATTGACGCTGCCGATCTGTATTTTCCTGGGCGCGGTCCTTTTCGCAAGCGCCTTGAATGCCATCGCCCTCCTTGGCATTCGCTGATCCCTATTGATTCATTTCGCATTTGAAAAAATCTCATCCGATCCATCAGGTCGGCTTTACTTTTGCCATTTGAGTGATAGATAGAAGCCCAATGCGCCCTCTGTTCTCTTCGGCAACCCTCATTGCGATCTTCTCAGCCTCTGCGGTCTTCGCTGAGACAAACCTCATTCAAAACCCAGGCTTCGAGCGCTCCATGCGCACGGCAAATGTCTGGGCGGGAATCAGCGCCGGCATCATCAAGGCAACCATCGAACAAGCCAACGTGCTGGGCGCGAATGGAGAGATCGGAAAACAAGACATGCCGGTCTCTGTAAGTGCAGGCGACCTCAACGGCGATGGCCTCAATGACATAGCAATCATGGACGGTCAGGGCTATCTCAGAATACACTTCAACACCGGCACAAAACAAGAACCCAAATTCGGCCCTGCGGAGCTCTCCTCACTCCTGTTGAATCCAAGGGCATTAGAAGTCCCCGCGCTTGAAAAAGAGGAGCCAAAAGAAAAAGGCAAGACCGCTCCCGCTGCAAAATCCAGTCCTGCCCGAGCAGGTGGTAAATCTGGAAACGCGGAACCACCGATTTACACCGAGGGTCAACTTTACAATCTCCGCAGAGTTCAAAGAATCAACTTGGCCGACCTCTCACGCACTGGAAAACTTGACTTGCTCGTCGGCAACTATGGCGGCGATGTTCTTTTGATTCCCAACAGCGGTGCTGCCAACCGCCCGGATTTCCGCACTCCGGCAACTTTCGAATCCGCTGTCCTTCAAAAAGGATTCGAACGCTGGGGAAATGTTTTCGCCCCGTTTGCGGTGGACTGGGACAAAGATAACAAAATGGATCTCCTCATTGGTGAAGGATCCTATTCAGCAAACAGCATCCACATCTTTCCCGGCAAAGGCATTGGACGCCCATCGTTGGAACCAGACGACAGGTCGGTGTTGGCCTACGGTATGGGCCTTGAACAACTCTCCCCGTGCGTTGTTGATTACAATGGCGACGGAAACAACGACCTGCTCGTCGCCGAACGCGGCGGGCGTGTGGCCGTCTACTTGGGAAAAGGTGGTCCTTTTAAAGCGGGTGAACCCATTCCTTTCACCTCCTTTATTACGCTAGATGGGGCATCTCCAACCCTTCCGCCCAACAGTCCTACTCCAGAACCAGGCTCGTCACTGGATCCCATGGATGCCATCAAGGCCACAAATCTTTTAAATGCGGGTGGTGGATGCACGATCGATTCCGCTGACTACAACGGCGACGGCTTGTTTGATCTCATTTTTGGAAAACTAAGTGGCCGAGTTGCTTTGGCTCTCAATCAAGGCACCCCCACGCAACCAAAGTTTAAAGCACCCGTGGATATCAAAGTGGAAGATATTGAAAAACCATTATTCCCCCCTTCGGGATGGGATGTGGATTTTGGATATGAACGCGGAAATTTCGGTGGCTACATCACTACGGTCAAAAACGACCCAGCCAATTCCTCCGGCGCCTCTTCGGTGGCACCGCCCGAAGGCTCTTCCTTTTTAGAAGCTGGCTACCTTAAACTTGATTACAAAAACATGCCTCAACCAACTCTACCCAAGACCCTGACTCCAAATATTTTTACTATTTCACAGAAAATCACCACTCCACTCAAAATTGGAAAAACCTATGTCCTTTCCTTGAAAGTTAAAGGAGCACAAATAATCAATGGTCGAGCCATCTTGAATTATGATGCAGAAAAAAAATTAGGAGCTGAGACTATTGTTTCTCGCGGCGATCGAGGTGCCGTGCAGATTCAGCAAAATAAAGTTGGAGACAAAAACTTTGTATCCATGTCATTCACAGGAGGACAAAACTGGGTTGAGGTCAAAAAGGAATTTACTGTAAGTTTTAATAAGAAAGAACTATCGGATGTTTTAGATACTAGTTCAGCTGAACTTAGCTTTTATTATCAACTCACTCCAGGGACAGGGATCGCGCAGTTTGACGACATCAAACTCGTGGAAAAGTAATGCCCTTGAATCGGAAGTTCCCTCCTCTCTCAAACTCGAGACATGAGGCTTAAAATTTTTCTGCTGTTTCTTTCCGCCTCTCTCGTTGGAACCGGCCTCTGGCTCAAGTATCAAGAGCGTCAGGAAATTCTTGCAGCCGTCGAAGCCCACAAAAGAAGATGGGTTCCAGATTTTGAACTCGGTGCCGTTTCGGAAATTCTCATCAAAACCAATCAGGCATCCCTCCTCATCACTAAAGATGGAGAAACCTGGAACATTCAGGGAGAGACGCCGCGCAAGGCCGATGTCCCATCCATCGGCCGACTCGTTCAGCGGCTGAAAAGTCTCAAGCCAACCGAGGAAATCGAAGCTGTTCCCTCTCAATACGCAGGCTTTGAACTATTGGAACCTGATGGTATTTCCGAGGGCACAGGAACACTTATCGAAATTCGCGACAGAGATTCCAAGCGATTGGCAGCGATTATTATAGGCAAGCAGTCCTTCGCACGCCCTGATCCCAAGTCACCCTTCCCACCTGCTCCTAACGGACGCTTTTTTGTGCCAGCCAGTTCTTCAGCTTCCGTTGGGGTGGTCTCCGAAGGATTCGACTCGATAAAAACCGAACCGGATGCTTGGGCCGAACGCGGTGTTTTGCCTTGAGTGTTGAAAGTTCGCTTATGGTGATTGGCACGCCATTTGCTATGAGTTCTCTACGATGAACACTCTTGCCGCTCTCGAACAATACAGCGCTCTCTGTGATGAATTGGATCTCTACATGCATGAGGAAAATTCCCACCTTCGTGCAAACGGCAACGATCAAAAACTTCTGGTGGAACGCAAAAGCCAGATTTTGGGCAAACTGGAGGAGGCCCTCGCCTTTCTACGCGCAGCCGGCCCGGTAAAAAGTGCCGATCACGCCGCTTCCTCCGAAGTCCGCAAACGCGTTCTTGCGAAAGTTCTCAAACTCCTTCTCCTAAGCCGTGAGAGTGAGCAGTTGCTCTTGAAAAACTCAGTCCGCACGGCTCCCCGCATGGAGGTGCCTCAACCCACACCAGCCAAGCTTGCAACAGCTTACAAAACATCGAAACCAGTCCGACCCGCCGCGACACAAGCCGAAGGCTCCTGGGTCGTCTGGTAACCAAACCCAAATCCGAAGCTCTGCGCCAACATCAAACCTCTGTCAGCACAGGCTTGCGGCGCTTCGATACGCTCCCTAATGTGCCCACTGGCTAATGGCTCAACAAAACTTCTCCATCACACCCGGGCAGAAATACAAGTTCATCGTCAAATCGGCGGAAGAGGCAGCTGCCGTTATTAGGGAAAAGTTGGGCGAGTCCGCTCAGGTCATCTCCGTTCGACAAGTCGAGGGCGAGGGATTGGCCCGATTTCTGAAGTCTCCCAAGCTCGAAATAATTGCACAAGTCCCCTCCGACCCCTCGACTCCCCTCGACTCCCCTGCCCCAGAGTCGGCTTCGCAACAGGCATCAGAAACCGAGGAGGATTTCCTATCCTCCGAGACTTCCCAACGGCGTAAATCCACGCGCCAAAGAAAAACCCGTCCGTCCCAAGAGCCGAAGCGCGACGAAACGGACTTCGTTCCCGAATCCCTCGTCCGGGCGATGTTCAAAAACCTCCCCACCGGCAGGCTTTGGACGATTCTCTCGAAAGCTGGAATCCCGGGCGAATTTCTCGCGCAATTCGGCGAGCGCCCCGAGTCGAGGCAACTGAACGAGCAACCCCTACAAACGGCCATTTCCCATTTCGCGATGCTCATGCGGGACCGCGCGCCAAGCCGTAGCCTCGCCCTCTCAAACCGCGTGGCATTTTTCGGCTCTCCGGGATCGGGATCCACCACAGCACTCTGCAAACAACTCGCCTCGGATGTTTTTCTGCGCGGACGCCAGGCGTCTGTCATGAAACTGGAAGCTGATGAACCGAATTCCACCGAGGGCCTTGCCATGTTCTGCGAGGCTCTGGGCGTGCAACTCGTCCGCACCCGTGGAGAACTCAAAAAACTCGACGAGGACACAAATCTCTATTTCGACATTCCCGGAATGGTCCTCACTGGAAAAAATGTGCGCCACCTGCAAAAGACCTTTGACGAGCTGGGTATTGAATCCCGCGTGTTGGTCGTGAATGCCGCCTACGAGCGCCAATTGATCCAGGAGGCCTACACGCGTGCCGGCTCACTCGGAGCCACGCATGTGGTCTTCACCCATGTCGATGAAATTCCCCGCTGCGGAAAACTCTGGGAGTTCGTCCTCGATGATGGCCTCGTCCCGCTCTTCGCCAGCACCGGTCAAAACATTGCAGCCGATTTCGACCGCCACATCATCGACCTCCTTGTCCGCCGCACCCTCTCGGCTGGTGACGAGTAGGCCCGGTCAGGTCCCGCAAAAAGTCTGGTAGCCCACCGAGCAATCGGGCGAAGCCTCGCGATAGCCGTTCTTTTCCGGCCCGTCTTCAAAAGGATTTGCAAGCGCCGCCAGCGATCGGTGCAATGGCTGATAATCCCCATTGGAGCATGCCGCCTCCAGAGCCTCCTCCACTTTATGGTTTCGAGGAATCACCACCGGATTGTTGCAACGCATGAGACACCTCGCCTCCTCCAAAGTCTGAGGCTGGCGAGCCAAGCGGGCTCTCCAGTCTGCATGCCATGCGGCATCCACGCCGCATAGCTTTTCTGGATCCAACGCCCGAAGGGTGTTTGTGTAGTCGCTTCGGCTGCGGAGCATCCCTTGCAGGAGCGACTCGACAAGCGCGACATCGCCTGCCTCCCCGTTGAACAAACCCAGTTTCGCCCGCATCCTGGAAATCCAGTGATACTGAAAGCGGTCTGGAAATTTCCCGATCGACTCCTTGGCCATTTCGACAGCTTTGTTTTCATCCGAATCAAAAAGTGGCAACAGCGCCTCGGCCAGACGCACAAGGTTCCAATGCGCAATGCCCGGCTGGTTGGCATAGGCATAACGCCCGTTGCGATCGATCGAGCTGAAGACTGTCGCAGGATCATAGGAGTCCATGAAAGCACAGGGACCGTAGTCGATCGTCTCGCCTGAGAGCGCCATGTTGTCGGTATTCATGACCCCATGGATGAAACCGACCAGCAACCACTTCGCGACCAGCGAGGCTTGTCGCTCGATCACCGCTTCCAAAAGAGAAATGTAGGGATTCGGAGCCCCTGCCAGTTCAGGGTAGTGGCGCTGGATTGTGTAGTCAGCAAGCGCTCGCAAGGACTCGGGATTTTGCTGCATGGCGGCATACTCAAAAGTGCCAACGCGAATGTGGCTGGCTGCGATACGGGTCAGGACTGCACCCGGCAACTCTTCCTCGCGAAAAACAGTCTCACCGGTGAGCACGACCGCCAGACTCCTTGTGGTGGGAATTCCCAGCGTATGCATGGCTTCGCTGATGAGGTATTCCCGCAACATGGGCCTCAGTGCCGCGCGACCATCGCCCCGGCGCGAGTAGGCCGTGCGCCCTGGTCCTTTGAGTTGAATGTCCCATCGCGATCCATCCGGCCCCAGGTGCTCTCCCAGCAGAATCGCCCGTCCATCGCCAAGCATGTTGAAGTGCCCGAACTGATGCCCGGCGTAGGCTTGGGCAATCGGCTCCGCGCCTTGCGGAATGGCGTTTCCAGCAAAAACGGCGATGCATTCCTCCGATTCCATAACATCCGGCCTCAGTCCCATGACTTCCGCCAGCGAGTAATTGAAAATCACCATCGCTGGCAACCGGACTGCTGTGGGGTTTGTCCGAGTGTAAAACTGCTGAGGCAGTCGAGCATAGGTATTGTCGAAGCGCCAGCCGGCCTCTGGGAAATCCATCACAGTTTTCGGAATCATGAGAGATGCAAGATACCCGCCTGCGGCTCATTGACGAGGCGGGCGTTTCAAAGACCGCATTTTCTTTCAGACATCGGTTGCCCACCTTGCATGATTCTGCTTTGCTGGCCGGCTCATCATGAATGTCGCTCTGGATTATCAAAAGAATTGTATCGTGGCCTTGGAAATCGACCTTCCGTCGGACCGGGTCAGCGCGGAATGGAACACCATTTCCAAGGAATTTCAAAAACAAGCCCGCCTTCCCGGCTATCGTCCTGGCAAAGCCCCCGCTTCGTTGATTGCCTCGCGTTATGCCAAGGACATCGAAGAAGAGGTAAAAACCAAGCTCGTCGGCGAGGCGATTCGCGAAGCCGTCAAAACAAAAAACATCAAAATCCACGCCGTCGATAATGTGGAGAAGGCGGAAATCGCCGCCGACAAGTCCATGAAAATCCTGGCCACGGTCATTCAGACCCCGGATTTTGAACTCCCAGACTACAAAAACATCACCGTTGAAGTCGCGAAAAAAACCGTCACCGACGAGGATGTCGAAGGCTTTCTCGAATACCTCCGCGACCCACACTCGAAATTTGACCCGATCACCGACCGCGCCCTTGCCATGGGCGACTATGCGGTTGTGACCTATGAGGGCACAGTGGATGGCGAACCGATCTCCCAGATCGCTCCCAAGGCACCAACTCAGATCCAAGGCCGCCGCAACGCGTGGGTTCTGATGGACGAGGGAACACTGATCCCCGGCTTTGCAAAAGGCATCGAGGGAATGGAAATCGGCCAAGAGCGCACATTCACTCTCAATGTGCCGGAGTCGTTCCCACTCGAGGAACTCCGCAACCGCAAAGTGACCTACGCCGTCACCCTTCATGCGATCAACACCCGCACTCCCGCCCCATTGGATGACGAACTGGCTGCCAAGATCGAACCCGGCCAGACACTCGAGGGACTCCGCAAAAAAATCCGCGAGCGCCAAGAAGAGTCCGCTGAATATCAATTCGAGATGGCAAAAAAGAACGCCGTCGTTGAAAAGTTGCTCAGCCTCTTCACCTGCGAACTTCCCGAACGCCTGGTCGCCAGCGAGACCTCATACATTCTCAAGGAGATCGTCGGAGAATCACAGGCCCGGGGCATTTCCGACGAGGAGATCAAAGCCCACACCCAGGAAATCGTCCAAAACGCCTCACAGACCGCAAGCAATCGCGTCCGCTCAAATTTCCTCCTCACCCGTATAGCGGATGAGGAAAAAATCGAGGAGACCGATGCCGAAGTTTATCAGGCCATCCTACAAATCGCCGAGCGCGAGCAAAAGCCCGTTAAAAAACTCGCCGGCGAACTCGCCCGCAGCGGAGGCGTCAACCGCCTGCGCGATCAGATTCGCATCACCAAGGCACTTGATTTGATTGCCTCCGGTGCTACCGTCACAGAACCTGCCGCCCCGCAAGCGGTCTAAACCGATCTCACACTATGTTAGTCCCAATCGTCGTCGAACAAACTGGCCGCGGTGAACGCAGCTACGATATCTATTCCCGTCTCCTCAAGGATCGCATCATCTTCATCGGAACTCCGATTGATGACACAGTGGCGAACCTTGTCATCGCGCAACTTCTTTTCCTTCAAATGGAAGATGCGAAAAAAGACATCAACATCTACATCAATTCCCCCGGCGGCTCCGTGACTGCCGGTCTCGCGATTTACGACACAATGCAATTCGTGACCTGCGATGTGAACACCTACTGCATGGGCCTCGCAGCCAGCATGGGTGCGGTTTTGCTCTGTGCGGGAACCAAGGGCAAACGCTACGCGCTGCCAAACTCGGACATCATGATCCACCAAGTCTCCGGTGGAGCCAAGGGCCAAGCCAGCGATGTGGAGCGCCAGGTCGAGTTCATGTTCAAGCTGAAAAAGCGTCTGAACCGCCTCCTCTCACACCACACAGGCCAAACCGTCGAGCAGATCGAGCGGGATGCCGACCGCGACAACTACATGACCGCTGATGAAGCCAAAGCCTACGGTCTCGTGGATGAAGTCGTGAAGTCCCGCAAGGACATCAAAGACATTGTTGAAACCGTAAAAGCCGCCGAGTAGTCCCACTCTCAATGGCGCGCCCGAACAATCTCACCATGTGCTCTTTCTGCGGAAAGAGCCAGGCCGAAGTCCGCAAACTCATCGCCGGTCCCGGCGTTTACATTTGCGACAGCTGCATAACCATTTGCAGGGGAATCCTGGAAAAGGAACTCAAAGACGACTCGCGAAAAAACAAGCCGTCCCTCCGCGTTCCCAAGCCCGCTGAGATTAAGAAACTGCTCGACCAACATGTGATCGGACAGGACACCGCTAAAAAGGTGCTCTCCGTCGCCGTGCACAATCACTACAAGCGCCT
>CANKXQ010000030.1 GCA_947487745.1 Spartobacteria bacterium
GAGTGGAGCGCGGTAAAACTCTGGGGGCTGGCAAACGGCTATAAAATAAGCAGCGGAACAGCACCCGCCCCGCTTCATCCTGTGGTGCAAGTGAGTTGGTATGATGCCGTCAAGTGGTGCAATGCCAAGAGCGAGAAAGCAGGGCTGGTGCCACCCTACGGATTGCATGGATTTGTTTATCGAAGCGGAGACTTCGGCCCGGACGGCGCCTCCTCGATCGATTGGAATAAAAATGCAAACGGCTATCGATTGCCGACAGAGCCCGAGTGGGAGTGGGCTGCTCGCGAAGGAGCAATGAATTGCCTCCGGCACGGCGAAAAGGAATGCGAGACCAAGCCGGACGCCGCCGGGATTTTCAATATGAGCGGTGATTTTTTTGACTGGTGTTGGGACAGCGATGAATCCGGCCCTGAGCGCCGGATTCGTGGCGGAAGCTGGAAACACCATGTCGGCCTCGAAACATTCGGATACCGCTGCAGCCGTCTCCCGAACAAAAGCGACCATGTCACTGGCATCCGTCTTGCCCGGAATATCGCCTCCCCCGCAAAGGCGGAACGAGGTTTTGCCGTTCCTTCATGATGTGGGGATTTCTCCCCCCTCCCGTTCCGGAGTGTTGCTGGAACCTTGCTCCACCATGACTACGAACATTCACTTGATCCTTGAACGCGAACACCTCGAAAACCTCATTCCGCTTTTTGAAAAGCAGGGTGTCACGGATGAGATTCTCGACACCATCACGGACGAGGATTTGCGAACCTTGGGCGTCGAAAAGCTCGGCGAACGCCGCCGGGTTCTTCTGGCATTCGGCGAGGGGTCCGGCGGCCCGTTCGACCTCACCGCCATGGCACAGGTCGGCGGCGGCTTCTTGCCACAGGACTCAGAATTCTCAGGACAGAAAGTCGACCCCTTCCGGATCGGAAAATATCCGGTCACGCAACTCGAGTGGGAGCGGGTCAGAATCTGGGCCATGGCACATGGTTTCAAATTGGAAGCTGGCGAAGGAAACGGCAGCCGCCACCCGATCACCCATGTGAGTTGGTATGACGCCGTCAAGTGGTGCAACGCCAAAAGCGCCATGGAAGACCTCAAACCGGTCTTCAGCATCAATGGAAAAATCTACCAAAATGGCGAATACGGCCCCGATGGCTCAACGCTGGTCGAGATGAACCCCGCAGCGGATGGCTACCGCCTGCCGACCGAGATGGAATGGGAGTGGGCGGCGCGCGGAGGCACTTTGAGTCAAGGATACCAATTCAGCGGAAGCGACAACCCCGACAAGGTTGCGTGGCACGAAAAAAACTCGAATGGTGGCGCGCATCCCGTCGGGCAAAAGCAACCCAATGAACTTGGAATACACGACATGAGCGGCAATGTGTGGGAATGGTGCTGGGACAAGGATGAGACCGGCTCGGCGTGTAGAATCCGAGGCGGAAGCTGGATGCAACTCGATGGTCATGGAACGGTCGCCTACCGAGTCAGTCGGAGCCCAGACAGCCGGTATACAGTTATTGGCTTCCGCATTGCGCGGAACTTGTAGGGGAGAGATGAGGGTCTACAGGATTCTTGCTTTGTTCTACTCTCTATCGAGTTCGACAAAATCAAGACTCTGGAATACGCTATTTGCATGAGTTCGCTCTTGGAAATTGAAGAAGCTGCCGATGTTCTTCCCATTGAGGAAAAGAAAGAGCTTATTGCCTTCCTCCTTACCCGCCTTCGCGGTGATGGAGGTGAACTGCCTCCTGTGCGTGATATTCCGAAGGCAACCATCGACAAGTGGGTTGCTGATGACGAAGAGGGATACAGAAAATTTCTCGCAGGAGCGTGAGAATCTTTCTGGATACAAGTGTCCTTCTTGCCGCCTGTCGTTCCAAATCTGGAGCATCAAGAGCCATTCTTGATATAGCTGCAAAACAAGACTGGAAGCTCATCGCCAGTCCATGGGTTCGTAATGAGGTTGAAAGAAATCTTTCAAAGTTTCCTTTTGAATCCACGGCAACATGGGTCGCTTTGCGTTCCCGCATTTCTCTTGTCGATGATGTTGTCTCCATTGATCGAGCCTTGGTTTTTCCTGCCAGCAAGGATCGACCAGTTTTGATCACTGCTTTGGCTTGGGCTGATGTTCTTCTCACGCTGGATCGAGAAGATTTCATCAAGGTTCTTGGATCGTCCTGTTACGGACTGCCCATTTTGCTTCCTGCGGAGTTTTTGATCATCGAGCGAAATAAAAGTCGCTTGCTTTGATTCTACCCTGACTCACAAACGAAATCTCTGGCGACACACAAAAATCACGCAGTGGATTTAGAGCTTCTCGTGGATAAACTTTGGGAAGGTTTTGAGGATAAAAGAAAATCTGCTCGGGGGGGGACTCGAACCCCCATGCCTTGCGGCATGCGCCCCTCAAACGCACGTGTCTGCCATTTCACCACCCGAGCGAGGAGTGGAGAAATTAGAGCATTTTGAATGGGATGCAAGCGTGAATTTCGAAGGGAATGCGCTTGCCGCTGGAAGCAGGCGGAACCTAGATTTGCGGGATGAAACTCTTGGTGACCGGCGGGGCCGGATTCATTGGCTCGCATGTGTGCGGCCGGCTCTTGCGCGAAGGCAGCGAAGTGACGGTGATCGATGATTTCAACGATTTCTACGATCCGACCATCAAGCGGGCCAACATCGCCGCGCTTGGCAGCGGAGTAGTGCTTCAGGAGGGCGATATACGCGATCGCGATTTTGTGCGGCGGGTTTTGGCGGACGGGCGTTTTGACGCCGTCATCCACCTTGCCGCACGCGCCGGGGTGCGACCCTCGCTGAAGGATCCCCAGCTTTACATCGACACCAACATCACGGGCACGCACAACCTGCTGGAAGCGGCGCGGGAACAAGGCGTGGGCCGGTTTGTGTTTGCGTCCAGCTCGTCGGTTTACGGGCTTTCGAAGATCGTTCCTTTCAACGAAAATCTTGCCCTTCCTCAAACGCTGAGCCCCTACGCGGCGACCAAGATCGCTGGCGAACACATCTGTGGAAACTACGCGCACCTCTACAAAATGCGGGTCGTGTGCCTGCGCTTCTTCACCGTCTACGGCCCAGGGCAGCGTCCGGATTTGGCCATCCACAAGTTCACCGATGCGATACACCACGGCCGCTCGATCCCGCAATTCGGCGACGGCTCGACGCGGCGCGACTATACTTACATCGACGACATCGTGCAGGGTGTGATGGGCGCACTGCGCTACGAGGGGCCGCATTTCGATATTTTCAATCTGGGAGAAAATCAAACCACCACCCTCTCGGAGCTGATCTCTGCGATTGAAAGCGCGCTAGGCAAAAAAGCCATCATCGAACGCCTGCCCGAGCAGCAGGGCGACATGCCACTTACAGCGGCGGATATCACAAAAGCCCGCGAGCTGCTGGGCTACAACCCACAGACGAAAATCCGCGAGGGTATTCCGAAGTTCGTAGATTGGTATTTGAACAAATGAAAGACGCCGTCGACATCGCCTCGGCGCTCATTCGCATTCCCAGCGTGAATCCCGACGGAGGCGATCCCGGCACGGATCAAACCGGCGAGGCGGCTTGCGCTTCGTGGGTGGCGGATTTTTTGCGCGGCTGCGGGGCGGAGGTTTCTTTGCGGGAGGTTTTGCCGGGACGCCCGAATGTCGTCGGACGCTTTCCGAGCCGCCGCGCTGCTGGTCGACGGATTCTTTTGGCTCCGCATCTCGACACGGTGAGCGTGGCCGGCATGACGATCGATCCTTTCAGCGGTGAGGTGCGCGACGGGAAGCTTCTCGGACGCGGCGCCTCCGATACGAAAGGCACGGCCGCTGCCATGCTTTGGGCTCTGCGCGAGGCGAGGGAGGTTTTGGCCGACTTGCCCTATGAAATTTGGTTTGCAGGGCTGGTGGGCGAGGAGGCGGGGCAGTTCGGCGCAAAGGCACTGGCGGCAGAGGAGAAGTTCGATTTTGTGATGGCTGGCGAGCCGACCTCACTGGATGTCGTCCACACACACAAGGGCTCATGCTGGCTCCAGCTGCGCACTCATGGTCGGGCCGTGCATGCTTCCCAACCCGAGGCGGGGGAAAATGCCATTTACCGAATGATGGAGGCGATTGATTGCCTACGGCGGGAGGGAATTCCCAAACTCGCCGCGAGTTCGAATCCCGTCCTCGGCACATCAACGTTCAGTCTTGGGACAATCCGGGGCGGATCGAAGGTCAATATCGTCCCCGATTTTTGCGAGGCCTCGGTGGATATCCGAATCATTCCTGGAATGGATCCCGGTTTTATCGTGGACCTGTTGAGACAGCGCGTGCCGAATATCGAAATCGACCTCAAGCGCTCGGAGCCACTCCACACGGATCCCTCGCACCCGATCATCTCGCAGTTGGAATCGCTGGGCTCGAAACTCGTGGGCGCACCGTGGTTCTGCGATGCGGCAGTCTTCGCCTCGCAAGGCTGCCCCTCCGTGGCCATCGGACCCGGCTCCATCGCACAGGCGCACACGGCGGACGAGTTTATCCGGGTCGCCGACCTCGAAGCGGGGGCGGAATTTTTCCTGCGCTTTCTGAAATCGCTCGCATAGCTGGGAGCATCAGCGTTCTTGATCTCTTTCCGGCGAAATGGAAGATTCGCCGCCATAAGCAAGGAATATTACAGTTGGGAAAAGGACTCCCGGGCCTCTGACAAACCTCTCTACGCCCGTAAAATCGTGTGGGTGCCGCTTGCGGTTCTCGGTGCGGGTCTCCTCGCCGCGTGGATCGCCTTCGGTGTGCTCACGCAGAAATACGAGGCGCGGGCGGACGAGTTCGACCTTACGCAGGTGAGCCAGATGGAGGCGGCATCGATCCTCTACGACCGCAAGGGCCGCGAGTTCGGCAAGCTTTTCATTCAAAACCGTCAACCGGTTCCCTACGACCGCCTGCCCCCGATGCTTGTGAAGGCCGTGATCGCTGCCGAGGACAACCGTTTTTACGATCACGACGGGGTGGATTACATGGGCATCTTCCGAGCGGCCATAACGAACTGGCGCAAGGGCCGCATCGCGCAGGGAGCCAGCACGGTGACCCAGCAACTCGCCCGCAATTCCTTCGAGCTTCGCGAGCGCACCTACGAGCGCAAACTGGTGGAGCTCTACCTCGCCTGGCGCATCGAAAAAAATTTCAGCAAGAAGGAGATCATGGAGCACTACCTGAACCGCGTCTATTTCGGCAGCGGGTTCTATGGTGCTGAAGCGGCCTCGCAGGGATATTTCGGAAAAAATGCCGCCGACATGACAATCGGCCAGTGCGCCAATCTGGCGGGACTCCTCAAGAGCCCCCAGGCGCTCTCGCCATTCAACAACCCCAACGACTCCACCGAATCGCGAAATTTCGTTCTCGGGCGCATGCGCGAGCTGGGATTCATCACGCGCAAGCAATACGAAGAGGAGCTCGCCTCGCCGCTCGGAACCGTGCAGCGGACGAATCCCTTCAAGGTCAGCTACGCCATCGAGCTGATCCGGCAGCAGATCATCAAGGCTCTGGGCTTCGAGCGCGCGATGAATGGCGGATACCGCATCGACACGACATTGGATGCCGATTTGCAGCAGGCGGCCGACCACGCCACGCGCGAGGTTTTGTTGAAAATCGAGCAACAGCAGGGCTACACCCACCCGACATTCGAGCAATACCGCGCCGCCACGAAAAAAATCGAGGACGCGATCAATCGCGGCAACATGTCCGTCAAAATGCCCGAGCCGAAATACCTGCAAGGTGCCGCTCTGGTCGTGGAGAACACGGCGGGCGGAATCCTTGCACTCACTGGCGGACGCGATTTCAAGCACAGCGAATACAACCGCGCCCTCCAGGGAAAACGCCCCGCCGGCACGGCCTTCACGCCCTTTGTTTTCGCATCGGCCTACGAGTCCGGCATCTTCCCCGGCGAGATCGTGCAGGATGCATGCATCGACAACCGTTATGTAATGGTCGGCGGCGAAACGGGCCTCCTCGGCGAGTGGGGAGTCGAGATCGAGGACAACGAATACGAAGGGCCCATGACCACGCGCGATGCCCTTGTGAAGGGCAAGAACGCCGCCACCGTGCGCCTCGGGATGCAAGTGGGTCTCGATGCTGTGAAAAAAACCGCAGCCGCTGCGGGCATCAGCTCGCCGTTGCGAGATTACTCGAACTCCTTTCTCGGCAGCAGTGAACTCAGCCTCGATGAACTCGTGCTCGGCTACACCGTTTTTCCAAATGTGGGCCAGCGCCCCGCAGACCTCTACATCATCCAGTCGATCCGTGAACCCGAGGGAGAGATCATTTTTAAGGCCCCGCGCAAACGCTACCGCGCGATCTCACCAGCCGCCGCTTACGAGACGCACTCTGTCATGTCCGATTTTATGGAGCGCGGCGTCGGTTCGCTTGGACGAAAACAATTCGGCCTCGGCGGCTTCCCAGTCGCTGGAAAATCCGGCACGGCCTACGGATTCACCGACACCTATTTCCTCGGCTACACAAACACGGTGACCTGCGGCGTGTGGGTCGGCTTCGACAAACCCACGAAAATCTACCGCGGAGCCTTTGGCAAGGATCTCGCCCTGCCAATCTGGAGCCAGATCATGAATGCAGCCGCCAAGAGCTACCCGCCCCGCGAGATCGAGCGTCCTTCGGGTTTGAAGGAGGTCGAGATTTGCCGCTCATCCGGACTTCTTGCCACACCGCGTTGCTCGGCTAAAATGGCCGATCCCGTCACCGGTGAGGCCCCGCCCGACTCGAACACCTACAAGGAACTCGCCACCGAAAAACAAGCCCCCACGATCCCGTGCGACATCCACGGTGGCGGCGTGCGCACCTACGCCAAGGAATTCGACGAAGCCGACTGGCCCCGCGCAGCCACGGCCATCGATCTCACAAAAATTCGCCCCGTGGCCGTAACCTCGCCGCCATTGGTCGGCTTCAATGACATCTACCGCTCGGTCCGCCCCGGCGCGGAATCCGAAAATGATGAGGACATCCCCGTGGCCAAGGCGGTTCCAGTCAATACGCCACCGCCTGCCCCCGATGCCGCCGTGCCCGCTGCAACCCTGCCCGGCGAAGTTGAAATCCGCCGCGCGGAGCCCGTGAATTCGCAAAGCGCCCCCATGGAACAACCCGCCATCGAGGCACCGCCGCCTGCGGCGATTGATTTTTTCTAAGACTCCGATGGTTGAACTTCGCCAAGTCACCAAGCGCTTTGGAATTCACGAAGCCCTGAAGGACGCGAGTTTTGCAATCAAGGCCGGCGAGTTCATGACATTTCTCGGCCCGTCAGGATGCGGCAAGACCACCTGCCTGAGACTCATCAGCGGATTCGAAACCCCGACCTCGGGCCGGATTCTCATCGACGGCAAGGATGTCACATTCGATCCACCCTACCGGCGCAATGTGAATCAGGTTTTTCAGAATTACGCTCTCTTCCCGCATCTCACGATTTACGAAAACATCGCCTTCGGGCTACGCATGAAACGCATCGCCTCGGCCGATATCACACGCCGCGTCGAGCGTGTTGTGCAGATGACTGCGCTGGGCGATTTCGTGGGCCGCAAGCCGGCGCAGCTATCCGGTGGCCAGCGCCAACGCGTCGCCTTGGCCCGCGCGATCATTTGCGAACCCAAGGTCCTCCTCCTCGACGAACCCCTTAGCGCCCTCGACGCCAAGCTGCGAACCCAGATGCGCCTGGAACTTAAACAGCTTCAGAAAAAACTCGGCATCACTTTTATTTACGTGACCCACGATCAAGAGGAAGCCCTCACCATGAGCGACCGCGTGGCCGTGATCAACGCCGGTCGCGTCGAGCAGATCGGGACGGTGGACGAGATTTACTACAAACCCGCCACCCGCTTTGTCGCATCCTTTATCGGCGACACAAATATCATTGAGGCCGAAATCCTCCACTCCGACTCCGGCATGCTGCGATGCCGCCTGCAGGGAGGCCTCGAGTTACTCGTCCGCCAACAGGAATCGCATTCCACCTCAAAACTCCTTCTCTCCCTAAGACCAGAAAAAATTCGTCTGCACCGCATCGATCCCGGCGGCATGAATTCCTTCCCCTGCCAAGTCGCCATGGAAATCTTCAAAGGCGCTATGAATGAAATCACCCTCACCATTCAGGGAAATCTCCAACTCGGTGCGATTCTTGCCAATGACGGCAACGCAGGAACAAGCTTCCATCAGGGAAATCAAATCTTCGCAACGATCCAGCCCGAAGATATCCAGATTGTCGCGGAGTGATGATCCGATCGTCTTGGAAAAGATAAGATCAATTCGAGACAGCCAAGTGGTCATTTCCGTTCAAAAAAAATTTCAAAAAAAGAATTGACCTATCATTTCAATGAGATACGACATGGCACAGATAGTGCTTGAGCAGCGCAAACCGCCGCATCAGGCAGTTTATCTCGGGACAGCCACAAGGCGACTCCCGCGAAAAGAAACAAACAACAAACAACTAAACAAAAATGAAACTGAATAAATCGATTGTTGCTCTCACGAGTCTGGTGGCCTTTGCCGCCACGCCGCTCTTCGCGGGAACCGGCAAAACCTTCAAAGAGACCGTCGTGGTCGAAGAGGAAGAATCCTCCTGGTATAACGCTGCTCTCAGCACCGGCTATGACAGCCTCTACATGTTCCGTGGCGTGAATGTGCTTCGCAATGGCGGTTACGGCAATAGCCTCTGGTGGACTGATGCCAACTTCACATGGAACATCTCCGACAACGATACCCTCACCATCGGTGGATGGCAGGCTTTCGGCTTGAGTGCAGCCAGTTACCGTGAATTCGACGCCTACCTCAATTATCTCCATAGCTTCGGAGATCTAGCGGTTGGCCTCGGATATACATTCTATTATGTCTATCCTCCTGGCGGCCAAGATTTCGCTAACGAATTGAATGCGAAAGTTGCCTATAACATAGACCTAGGATTCATGACCTTGACACCAGCGGTCACCTATTACTTCAACCTTGGTCCTGATAACGATACCGGTGCAGCAAATGGCGTGGTCAACACAGCCAGTAGCTATCTCGACATTCGCGTCAATGGCAGCATTCCTGTGATTAAGGATACCCTCTCTATCGATCCTTACGCAGCCTTCGGTCTGAACTTTGACTACAATCTCGCGAACGGGCAAGGATTTGATGGCGCGAATAACCTTGAATTTGGTGTGGCCCTCCCTTGGAAAATCAACGATATCATCACTGTTTCCGGCTATGTCGCTTACAGCTATGCATTCGAAGATCTCACTGGTTACTATGGAGAGAGCACAGAACCCAACACCTTCTGGGGCGGTGGCAAAGTCACCTTCGCGTTCTAAGATCGCTTAAGATAAAATCAATAAAAACCCCTTCTGCTAACGCGGAAGGGGTTTTTTTATTGCGCGCTCGGAAGCAATTTGGAATTGGCCGTTTCCGCGCGCAGCTTGGCGACATCCTCCGCAGCGACTTGGGGAGACTGCGGACTCCAGGTGGCTAAAATATAATTCAAGACATCTGCCGTTTGCTCATCGCTCAAATCCGCACGCCACGAAGGCATGATACCCTTGTAGATTTTTCCATCGCGCTCCAACGGCCCTCGCTGGCCGAGCAATAGAAGCCGAATCAATTCCTCAGAAGACCCTGCAAGGCGTGGTGACCCCTGAAAAGGCGGGCAATTTCCTGGAATTCCCTCGCCATCGACCTGATGACATGCCGTGCAGCGCGTCAGGTAAATATCCCGACCGCTCAGCGGTGTCGTATCGACGGTGGAATCAGCCGCCGGACCACAAGCGGAGAGAGCCATCGCACAACAAATTCCCACGCTGGATGAGAGCCAAGATTTCCATGCACCTCCCGTATCCAAGAGAATTTGTAAAGGAATCGTTCTCTGCATTTCCTCCTCTGTGAACTCTGTGTCCTCCGTGGTCAATCCTTCCGCTGCGGCAAACCCAGCACACGCAACATATCACCCGCCATGGCTTCCGCGTTCGCAAGCTGGTCCATTTTATAAACCAAGCGCAGGTTTCCATTGCGATCGATCAAGTAGGTGCTGGTCGAGTGGTCGATCAAGTAATCCTCCTCGCCCTGCGGTCCTTTGGGATCCTTCCGGTAAAATACACCGTAAGCCCGTGCCGTGTTACCGATCGCCTCGGGCGTTCCCGTGAGGCCGGTGAATTTTTCGTCGAACATCGGCATGTATTTTTTGAGGTCGGAAATGTCATCCCGCTCATCCACGCTCACAAAAACAACGCGCACCCGATCCTTCGCCTCCTCGGGCAGGGCACGGCGGGCGGCAGCGAGGTTTGCGAGCGAGGCCGGGCAAATGTTCGGGCAGCAAGTGAAACCAAAGTTCAGCAAAACCAAACTCCCACGCTGATCCTCCAAGCGGAAGGCGGTGCCGTTCTGGTCGGTGAGTTCAAAGGGATAGGCGGCACGCAGCGGCTCCAGGCTTTTGCCAAACCAACCCGCGTCAACCTTGGCGGGGGCTTCCATTCCGGCGATGATAAAAATTCCGCCACCCAACAGGACGGCGAGCGCCAGCGCGAGTCTCAGTGCGGCCCGACGGTTTTTTTGAACTGGTGCCTCAGACATTTCTCAGCAGCCGGATTTCCTCGGCAGCGTCCTGCGCACGGAACACGGATGTTCCCGCGACGAGCAAGTTGGCGCCGCTGCGAACGGCTTCGGCCGCCGTTTTGACATTGATGCCGCCATCAACCTCGATGTGGAAATCAAACGGCCCCGGCTCGCGCCAGGCTGCCGCTTCGGCGACCTTGTCCAGCATCGAGGTCAGGAACGGTTGACCGCCAAAACCAGGCGTCACGGTCATGACCAATAAAATATCAAACTGACCGAGAAACGGCTTCACCAGCTCCACAGGCGTCGGAGGACTAACCGCCAGCCCAGCCAGAAGCCCGGCATCGCGCACGGCGGCGAGGGTTTTCGAGACATCATGGTTGGCCTCCACATGTGTGGTGATCGAACTCGCGAGAGGCAAAAAACGCGGAAGATAGTGGTAGGGA
>CANKXQ010000031.1 GCA_947487745.1 Spartobacteria bacterium
GTTTTCCATCGACTTCCGGGGCCGGGGTTTTGCAGGATGCAGGTATGAAGATTCTCATTGCGGCCAGCGAAATGTCTCCCATTTCAAATTCCGGGGGGCTTGCGGATTTTGTTGAGGGATTGTCCGCCCACCTTGGCGCTGCTGGTCACGAGGTCACCGTCGTTCTCCCGTTCTTCCGCTGCGTCAGGGAAAATAAGGCTCTGGGGGCGAAACGCTCCAAGACAAGATTCTCGGTCCCGGTCGGTTCGGAAAATTTGTCCTGCGAGGTCTGGGAGGCTGCCGGTCCCCGGGGCGTGAAGCTGCGGTTCATCCAGCGGGAGGAGTATTTCGACCGCACCGGCCTCTATGGCGTTGATGGCCGTGACTACCAGGATAATGCGGCGCGTTTCATTTTCTTTTCCAAATGTGTGACGGAGATCGCCCGTCTTAACCTGCCGGATGCTGTTCATCTCGTCGGCTGGCAGGCCGCGATGGCGGCGGTGTTCATCCGGGACCAAAAACTGGCTGTGCCCACGGTGCTCTCACCTTTCTCGCTCGATTACCAAGGCAATTTCTGGAGCCATGACTTTGCGTTCACGAATCTGCCGGGCTCCTATTTCTCAGCGGATGGATTGGAATTCTACGGCAGCATGAATTTCCTCAAGGCGGGGATCGTTTTTGCTGACGCGGTTGCGCTTCCAGGTGGACGTTTCGTGGCGGAGGCCCAAACGCCTGTGCATGGATGCGGTCTCGAAAATGTGCTTCGCGAGCATTCGGCAAAGCTCGAGGCCATCGCATTTGGATTCGATGACAAGGATCTGCCTGTTATGAAGGCTGACGCCAAATTGCGCCTTGCCGCGCGCCGTGAATTCTTTCCCTCCTCCGATCCCAAGTCGGCGCGTATTTTTGTTGTGGATACGATTTCCACAGGCGGTGAGGGCATCGATCTCCTCTTGCAGGCTCTGGATTTGATTCCCTCGCCGGACTTTTGTGTGGCCTTGCTGGGGCCGGTCCCCAACACCTCTATCGAGGTTCTCGATATCGCCCTCCGGCGTCATTCCAAGCGCCTTGTGCATTTGCCGGAGGTCGATGGGGGACTCCTCGCCCGCGTCCTGGCGGCGGGGGACTTTGTTCTTGTTCCAGGGCCATTGGAGCCGCGAAGCGCCTTTGTGGCTGCAGCGATGAGGAACGGTCTTGTTCCTGTCTTGGAGTATTGCCCGGGCCTTCTGGACTTGGTGAGGGACTTTGATCCCGTGACCGGTTCCGGGAACGGTCTTGTCTTTCATCGTCACTCGGTCGCCGCACTCGCCGACGCCGTGAAGCGCGCCCTCCTCCTGCCGGTGGGAGAATGGGAAATTCTTTCGAAGCGCGTGCGCGTGACGGATTTTTCGTGGGGGCCTGCCGTGGCTCGTCTCGAAGAACTCCAGCGCCGTCTTCTGCGCAAAACAGGCCGGACTTCAGTCTAAGAGGTGGCGATGCAAAGGCGTTGGATTTTTCCTGCGGCATCGGATGCCGCATCACTTTCACGGGTCAGGCGCGAAGCGGAGGTGCCGGATTTCCTCGCCGAGTTGCTTTTAAAGCGCGGGGTTGCCAATGGAATCTCCGCCGAGGCCTATCTCAAACCACGCCTTCGTGCCTTGAGCGCTCCCGAGCAGTTGCCAGAGATGGAGGCGGCTGTGGCAAGGATTCTGGCTGCGATGGATCGCCGCGAGGCGGTCGTTATTTACGGGGACTACGATGTGGACGGCATCACTTCATTGGCGATTCTGGCGCGTTTTTTTAAAGCCTGCGGAACCACCGTTCCCTGCTTCCTTCCCCTGCGGGCCGAGGAGGGCTACGGTCTTAGCGAGGCGGGGGTCGAGCGTTGCCTGGAAATGCACGCACCGCAATTGCTGCTGGCGGTGGATTGCGGAACAACTTCGGTGAGGGAAATTGCCGCACTGCGCCGGCGTGGAGTGGATGTGATTGTCCTCGACCACCATGAACCGGGGGCCGAACGCCCCGACTGTGTGGCGCTGGTGAATCCCAAGTGCGGGGCCGAGTTTCACTATCTCTGCAGTGCCGGCGTGGTTTTCAAGCTGGCACACGCCATTTTGAAGGCCCGCCCAGTTGAGGGTGTCGATCTGAAGGAGTATCTCGATCTGGTGGCACTGGCTACCGTCGCCGACATCGTGCCGCTTGTGGAGGAGAACAGGATTTTCGTCAGCCACGGCCTCCGGCAAATGGAGCGCACCCGCTGGGAGGGATTGGCTGCACTCCAGCGTGTGGCGGATGTGCCGACTCCGGTTAAAGCGGGAGATATCAGCTTCCGCATGGGGCCGAGGATCAATGCCGCAGGGCGTCTCGGGCCTGCCATGGAGGCTCTCCAGCTTTTGCTTGCAGACGACCCCGCAGAGGCCTCGCGTCTCGCGGAAGGGTTGGATGCCCACAACCGCGAGCGCCAAGGAGTCGAGCGCCATGTCGTTCGTGATGCCGAGGAATGGGTCGCCAAAAATTTCAATCCCGACACCCAGGCTTCGATTGTCGCCGGGAGTCGTGATTGGCACATCGGCGTTCTCGGCGTGGTTGCCTCGCGCATCATGCGGCAATACCACCGTCCGACCTTTGTTATCGGATTCGATGAGTCGGGAGCGGGCAAAGGCAGTGGCCGAAGTATCGAGGGTCTGCCCTTGGTGGCAATGCTCCGCGATTGTGCTGGGCATTTGGAGAAATTTGGAGGTCACGACATGGCGGCGGGTATTTCCCTGAGCGAGTCGAGTCTGCCCGCGTTTCGCGAGGCTTTTGAGGCCGCCGCCCAAGCGATTGCCAACGAGGAAATGCTTGCACCGCGCTTGCGTTTGGATTGCGAGTTGGGGCTCGGAGACATCGACGCTTCGGTGCTGGAATCGCAGGATTTATTGGAGCCTTTTGGAAATTCCAATCCCCAGCCCGTCATGTTCTCGCGCGCCGTGGCTCCGGCGGGCGAGCCTCGTGTCATGAAAGAAAAACACCTGCGGATCGAGTTTCAATGCGGTCGCCGCCGCGTGCCGGCTGTCTTTTTCAACGCCCCTGTCAATTCCATGCCGCGACCGCCGTGGGATATCGCCTACACGCTGGACTGGAATGTCTGGCAGGGCCGGGCCGAGCCGCAACTTAGGATCGTCGAGGTGCGCCACGCTGAATGACACGCCTTTCTCCGACAACGGCGCTGGAAGGGTTGCCTTGGGTTCCATCCACTCGCGTGGCTGCTTTGCGGCGCTTGGGCTTGCTCACGCTTGAGGATTTGCTGCGCCATTTTCCGAGGCGCTACGAGGACCGCCGGAAGTTCGACCGCTTTCCGGACAGTCCCTCGGAGACGGCCGTCTGTCTCTACGGCGTGGTCAAAAAGACGAGCTACAAACGCTTCGGCCCGCGCCGGATTTTTGAGGCGATTCTCGAAGATGACAACGGAGGCATCCTGAGCAATCCCATCACCCTCCGGTGGTATAATATGCCCTGGGTGCAAAAAATGATCCTCGGGGGTCATCGCCTCGTCGTTTACGGCAAGCCCCGCGAGCGCTCGAAGCGTCTGGTGATCGAGCATCCCGAGTTCGAGGTCATTGAGGATGACGGCGGGGCATCTCTGCACTTCGACCGCATCACACCCGTGCACGGCGCGGGGGATGGCCTGCCTGTCCATGTTCTGCGCGAACTCATCCACCGTGCTCTCGAGGAAACCGATCTGAGCGCCATTCCCCGCCTCTGGCCTGAGGGGAGGGGAGGAACGCCCTTCCTCCCGGATGTTTGGAGTGCCGTTCACTTTCCGGTGGATATGGCGGAGTGCGAGGAGGCCAGACGCCAGCTTGTGCGGGATGTCTTTTTTGGAATGCAGCTCATCCTCGCCTCACGCCATGCTTCGGTGAAAAAAAATGGAGGCTTCCCGCGCCCGGGAAATGGTCTGGTTTGGCGGCGGGTTGAGGAGGCCTTGCCTTTCATCCTCACCGATTCGCAGCGTGTTGTGATGGATGAGATTTCCACCGACATGGCAGCTCCACACCGAATGAATCGCCTCCTTCAGGGCGATGTGGGTTCCGGAAAGACCATGGTGGCTCTGCGGGCCATGATTCAAGCTCACGAGTCGGGTTGGCAGGCGGCCTTGATGGCGCCCACACAGATTTTGGCCGAGCAGCATTACCTGAACTTCCGCCGCATCCTGGATCCGCTCGGAATTCCGGCGGTCTTGCGCACCTCTTCCCGCAGGGAGGATTCCGCCAAGGCTCCGGATTTGTTTGAACCAAACCCAAGCGCTCCCGCTCTTGTTGTCGGCACACACGCACTCCTCTTCGAGGGAGCGGAGTTTGAAAAACTCGGTCTGGTTGTGATCGATGAGCAGCACAAATTCGGCGTGCTTCAGCGCACCAAACTGATCGAACGGGCTGATGCTCCCGATGTGCTTGTGATGACGGCGACACCCATTCCTCGCACCATCACGCAGACCCTTTACGGCGATCTCGATGTTTCGATTTTGAAGCACCGCCCCATCGGTCGGGGGCGCACCGTCACGGCGGTGCGGGAGGTCGAGCGCTTGCCGGCCATCGTCGATTTCCTGCGTGGCGAAATCGCCGCCGGTCGGCAGGCCTACATTGTGTATCCCCTCATCGAGGAATCCGAAAAACTCGAGGTTAAAGCCGCCACAGCCGAATTCGAAAAATGGAGGACGCTGCTGGCTCCGGCCACGGTGGGAATCGTTCACGGCAGGATCGACGCCGAGGCGAAGGAGGCTGTGATGCGCGACTTCCGCGAGGGACGCCTCTCCGTGCTTGTGGCGACTACGGTCATTGAGGTGGGAGTCGATGTGCCAAATGCCACCATCATGATCATCGAAGAAGCCGGTCGCTTCGGCCTTTCCCAGATGCACCAGCTTCGCGGCCGCATTGGTCGCGGACCCGAGAAATCCTGGTGCATTCTTCTTCACGATGGCGTCACCGGCCCCGCCCTTGAAAAATTGGAAGTTCTGGAAAAAACCTCGGATGGTTTTGAGATCGCCGAGGCTGACCTCCAGTTGCGCGGGCCGGGTGATATTTTGGGAACCGCGCAGACCGGCCTGCCCTCTTTGGGGCTCGGCGATTTGCTGAGGGATGCCGATATCATGGCCGAGGCGCGTCGCGTGGCTCAAGAGGTTCTCGCCGCAGACCCCGAACTCCGGAATCCGACCCACGGGCTGATGCGGGATTATGTTTCCAAGAACGCGGCGTGTCAGGAGCTGTCCGCAGGCTGATTTCGTGCCTTGTCAAAAGCCCGTTCGGGTTTATTAGTAGTCACTAACTTTATGCCAGCCGCCAATGATCTCCGCAAAGGAATGGCCATCCGCTACAACGGAAACCCAGCCATCGTTCTCGACATCCACCACCGCACACCCGGCAACCTCCGCGCTTTTGTTCAGTGCATCATCCGCTACATCGGAACCGGCAAATCCGCCGATATCCGTTTCTCCTCGACCGAGAAGGTCGATGTGGTGGATGTCAACCGCCAACCGCTTGAATTCAGCTACAGCGACCATCAGGGTTACCATTTCATGGACCCCGCCACCTACGAGACGATCACTCTCAACGAGTCGCTCATCGGCGACTCCAAGCAGTATCTGGTCGAAAATCTGAAGGTCGAAGTCCTCAGCATTGAAGGCCGCCCAGCCCAGATCGAGTTGCCATCCTCAGTCGTCCTCAAGGTGGTCGAATCCGCCGAAGGCATCCGCGGCGACTCCGCGAACAATGTTCAAAAGCCAGCCACCCTCGAAACCGGCAAGATCATCAATGTCCCGCTCTTCATCAAGGAAGGCGAAATGATCAAGGTCAGCACCGTCGATGGCACTTACATGAGCCGGGCGTAAGATTTCAGAAAAAATCCATTTGACTTTGCGTTTCCACGCGCGAGCTTAAAGGTCTTATGAAAAAAATCGCACTCCTCGCAGCAGTAGTTATCGCTTTCTCCGCATCGGCCGTCATGGCCGGATCCTGCCCCGGCAGCGGATGCGGCGGTGGTGACAAATCCAAGGATAAAGAAGGAACCAAAGACGGTGAGAAAAAATCCCTCACTGTTGAAGTCGCCCTCTAAGAAATTTTAGAAAATTTCCTTCCAACGAAAGGCGCGGGTGGTTCTCGGACCACCTGCGTTTTTGTTTTGTTAATAGACGCAGCCAGGGCATCGGCGCTGCAACTTTGAAAAAAACTCTTCGGCTCGTTCCTACAGCCGAGGGGGCATCGTTTTTTCCGATCCCAGGATGCTTGCGGCAAAAAATAAAAACTCTGGATCACGGAAATGTTTTCCTGATGCATTTTTGCAGCATTTTTCTTGGTTTTTGGATGTGAATTTTGCCGCAAAACCCAAAAAGTTGGCCCGGTTTATGCTTTTCTCAAAACCACTACATATTGTGGTGGGTTAAAAAAATTCCACAATATGGAGAATTACTTTTGACTTTTTTGGGTCTGAAAATTAAAAAAGCACTCACCCGACCGCCCATGCCGTAAATTGCATACGGAAAGACCCGCCAACGCATTTGCTGAACACCAATCTTTACTAAAAATGACCACGACAACCATCACACTCGGAGATCGCCAGTTCATACTGGATCGCGACAAGGCCGAAGCCGCATTCGCCGCCAAGCGCGTCATCAACGGACGCCAAACGATGTTCTTCAACATTCTGCCCTTGAAATACACCTGGGCCTACGACCTCTACAAAAAAATGAAGGCGAACCACTGGGAGCCGGAAGATGTGCCGATGCAGAAAGACTGCGAGCATTGGCGCGACACAAGCGGGACGATCTCCGATGTGGACCGATGGATCATCAAGATGGGAATCGGTTACTTTTCCGCCGCCGAAGGAATCGTTGGTGACAACATCCTTCATGTCATCCGTGAAGCGGTCACCGCCCCCGAGCTCAAGCTCGTGCTGGGTCGCCATGCGCAGGAGGAAAACATCCACGCCGACTCGCTGGTTTATATGATCAGCTCGCTCGGCATCAACCCGCACGAGTGCGAGGCCATGTTTGAGGATGTGAGGACGATCAAAAACAAAACGGATTTTGTCGTCAGCAACAGCCGTGCGCTTCGTCGCGACATGGATCTCACCCATCTTGAGAACAAGCTCGCACTCGCCAAGAACATCTTCCTCTTTGGCCAGTGCATGGAGGGGACGCAGTTCTACGGCCTCTTTGGAATGGTGCTTGCGCTCTACCGTCAGAACAAATTCCCCGGCATCGGGCAGATGTTCAGTTACACGCTGCGTGACGAGTCGAACCACATTGAGCTTTTGCGCCAGCTCTTCCAGGACCTCGTGGACGAGAATCCCGAAATCTGGACTGAAGAATTCCGCGAGGAGTTGCGCTCAACAATGGCCGAGGCCATCGCGCTCGAGAAACAATTCATCCGCGACTGCCTGCCTGTCGCAGCCGTGGGTCTCACGGCCGACGAATTCACCCGCTACATCGACTACATCGGCGACCGCCGACTCGTCGGTGTGGGCCTCGAGCCGCTCAACAAAAACCTCGAGAACCCGTTTCCTTGGCTCTCCGAAATGATGGAGATCAGAAAAGAGACGAACTTCTTCGAAGGCCGTGTCACGGAATATCGCCGAGGCATCGACCTGGCCGGCGTGAGCGACGACGAACTTTAAAAAAACCTTCCACTACTCAAAAAATATGCCTCGACACCTCTCTCTCGACGAAGATATCGCGCTGAAGCGTCTCGTCACCATGCCACGCGACCAGAAGCCCGACTTCTCCTGGCGCGAAGCGATTGCCACTCCGGCACACCCGCTCACGGGAATCACGGTGACACGCACCAACGGCGACGAACAGTCGTTCAACCTCTCCGATGTCGCGGACGAAATCGGAGAAGCCCTCACCGACTTGCTTCTTTCGCGCGAGGAGAAAAACATCTTCAATGAGCAAAATCGCGGCTTCGTCGCGAATGTGGCCCACTCGGTGGCTTTGAGTCTCGCCGAGCAGTCCCAGAAGGGCGGTTCGCTTCGCCTCTCCGAGCATGATTTGTCGCTCCTCATCGAAAAAGCTCTCATCGAAAACGACGCTCACGATGTCGCAAAGAGTCTTGTTTTCAAACGCTCGATCCGCTCTGGAAGCACATCCACACTCATTCTGGAGGCGGAGCCAATGAATGTTCGCTTGATTCGCCGCAATGGCGCTGTTGTTCCTTGGATGGAATCCAAAATCGAGGCCGCCTGCCGCCGCGCCTTCCTTTCCATGAAGGAAAATGCCGAGGCCGCCGCATCGATTTCCCGGGGGGTGAGTGAGCGCGTCCGTGCCCGCGACTCGGCATTCGTCCACATTGAGGATGTGCAGGATCTCGTGCAGGAAGAACTCATGCGCCAAGGCTACTACAAGGTCGCCGAGAGCTATATCCTCTACCGTGCCCAGCGCGCCAGCCACCGCGAGGAGGTTGTTAAAACGGAAGCCGAGGCAGAGACCAGCGATGTCCAGGAATCCCTCATCATGGTTGTGCAACGCGACGGCCAGAGCATTCTCTGGGATGGCTCCGAGCTGCGGAAGCGAATCCAGTTTGCGATGATCGGCCTCGATTTGAACCTCGACCCGCTCCACATCGAGCGTGAGCTTCGCCGTTCCCTCGCCACCGAGGTGACCGAGGACATTCTGAAAAACACGGTCATTCTGAATGCCCGCACGCTCATCGAGCGCGATGCCGACTTCGCCAAGTTCGCTGCCCGCATCATGCTCTCTTACATTTATGAGGAAGTCCTCGACTGGAAAATCCAGCGCGACGGCATCGAAGGTCTCCGTGATGCCCATCGCAAGGCCTTCAAGAGCTATCTTCGCACAGCTGTTGGAATCGAGCGTCTCACGCCGAAACTTCTCGGATACGATCTCGATGTTCTCGCCGATGCCATCGATCCCACAGCTGATATGGACTTTGATTTCCTTGGGATTCAGACGCTCTATGATCGCTACCTCATCATCGACAAAACCAAAAAAACACTCCGCCGCTTGGAAACACCGCAGTTCTTCTGGATGCGTGTCGCCATGGGTCTCTTCATCGAGGAGCCTGCAAAGCGCGAGGAGTGGGTTGTCCGTCTCTACAATCTTTATAAGAGCCGCCGCTTCTGTTCCAGCACGCCCACGCTCTTCAACTCCGGCACACTGCACAGCCAACTTTCCAGCTGCTACCTCTACAAGGTGGACGACTCGATCGAGTCGATCATGCAGCGCGGCATTGCCGAAAACGCCTATCTCTCGAAATGGGCCGGCGGCCTCGGAGGCTCGTGGACAGCGGTTCGTGGCACCGGCAGCTACATCAAGGGCACAAACGGCGAGAGCCAGGGAGTGATTCCCTTCCTCAAGCTCCACAACGACCAGCTCGTCGCCGTCAACCAAGGCGGCAAGCGTCGCGGCTCGGGCTGCGCCTACCTTGAGACCTGGCACAACGATGTAGAGGACTTCCTGCAACTCCGCCGCAACACCGGTGACGACCGCCGTCGCACGCACGACCTCAATACCGCCAATTGGGTTCCCGATCTTTTCATGAAGCGCATGGAGGCCCGCGAGAACTGGACGCTCTTCCGCACGAACGAGGTTCCCGATCTCCATGACAGCTACGGACGCAAATTCGAGGAGCGCTATCTCCACTACGAGGAACTCGCCCGCCAAGGCAAAATCACAGGCAAGGAGGTGCCTGCCATCGATCTTTGGAAGCAAATGCTCAAGATGCTTCTCGAGACCGGTCACCCATGGATCACATTCAAAGATCCCTGCAACCTCCGCAGCCCGCAGGACCACATTGGAGTCATCCACTCTTCGAACCTATGCACCGAGATCACTTTGAACACCAGCGAGGATGAGACTGCCGTCTGCAACCTCGGCTCGGTTGTGCTCAACTCGCATCTCAAAGCCGACGGCTCGCTCGATCATGAAATGCTGCGCGAGACGATCCATGTCGCCATCCGCGCCCTCGACAATGTCATCGACATCAATTTCTACCCGACCGAGGCCGCAAAGCGCTCGAATGTGCGGCACCGCCCGATTGGTCTCGGAGTCATGGGTCTCCAAGACGCCCTCTTCATGCGCAATGTCAGTTTCGCGAGCCAGGAGGCGGTTGATTTCAACGACGAGTTCATGGAGGCCATTGCCTACCATGCGTATGCGGCATCCAGCGACCTCGCCGCCGAGCGCGGGCCATACAGCAGTTTCCGTGGCTCGAAGTGGGACCGTGGTTTGCTCCCGCAAGATACAATCGACATTCTCGAGCGCGAACGCGGTGTCAAAATCGATGTGCCGCGCGGCGGTCGCATGGATTGGTCGCCAGTCCGCGAAAAAATCAAGAAGCAGGGGATGCGCAATTCGAATGTTATCGCTATTGCCCCTACGGCCACCATCTCGAACATCATGGGCACCACGCCTTGCATCGAGCCGAACTACAAAAACCTCTACGCCAAGGAAAATCTCGGCGGCAAGTTTACCATCCTCAGCACGGAGTTGGTTCGCGACCTCAAGAAGATCGGAAAATGGGACACCCAGATGCTCGAGCAAATCAAATATTTCGAGGGCGAACTCGGCAACATCGAGGACATCCCAGCCTCGATCCGCGAGAAGCACCGCACCGTCTTCTCGATTCCGTTCGACTTCGTCATCGACGCCGCCGCGCGCCGCCAGAAGTGGATCGACCAGTCCCAATCCGTGAACCTCTTCATCGGCGAGCCCGATATGAAGATCGCGAGCCACATGTATCGCCGCGCCTGGCATACGGGTCTGAAGACCACCTACTACCTGCGCACGCTCGGCGCCTCCAGCATCGAAGGCCCGACCACAAATGTGAAAAAGGAACTTCGCGGAGTCGTTGCCGGGCCCAAGCCCGAATACACCGCCGAGGAGAAAATGGCC